>NZ_JBANSP010000019.1:0-122305 GCF_037167145.1 Paenibacillus sp. YIM B09110
CTGTCAAAGGTTAATCTAATAAAGAAGGCGTTCATTCGGAGCTGTCCCGTGGGGACTAAAGCTCCGAATGAACGCCTTTTTCGTCTTTTCGGCTAGCTAATGCTTTGCAATAACGGGATTTTCTCCAGTTCATTTTCCGTATCTCGCCTTTTTGCCGCAGTTATTCTCACCCGCTAATTATCATCACACTCCAGCACGACCGTTCATCCGCCGAATATAGCAATCCCTTTTTTCAAATGCGCTCCGAAGTGGTAAACTATTGATATTGTTGTCCATACAGAAAGGCGGAGAACCTATGGTACATACGTTTATCATCGCTCCCGACACATACACAAGCTTCGAGGATGAAGCGGACCTTATTGATCAATGCAAAGCATGGGGCCTGCTATCCGACAAGGCCTTGAAGAGCAAGTCTTATGCTTACAAAGGAAATGGCAAGAACCTAACGTGCACCATCGCCGGATACGTAGATTCCTACACGGCCGTTATCCAATTCGACGATGGACAGCTCCACTGCGTCCATCCTTCTTATTTAAAGGAAATGCAGGCAGCCAGCTATGGTCAGAAATCGTCAGCCGCAACAACGACGAGTGACGAGCAACCCGCTGCGGATGAAGCAGCCGCCGAATTCTCGCAAGCTGTCGAAGCGGAAGCAACGGTCGAGCCAACGCCAGAGCAAGCTGTCCCTGCCGGGCCGGCTGCCGCAGCATTCCCGCCTATCGAGGATATATCCGATGAGCCTAAGCCGAAGGCTAAGGAGAAGACGTCCAAGAGGGCGCCTAAGCTTGAACTCCCGGAAGAGAAAGTCAAGATGACCGCGACGGTCCAGGAATTCACGACCGTGCCGAACAACTTCTCCGATACCGAGGATGAGGTCATTATTTACGAGGCGGTGTCGATCATCGATCCCGCGCTTGAGGTCGGCGTTGCATGGTCCAGCCATAGCAACACGCTTAAGAAGCTGGAGCTTGAGATCGGGGATACGCTCACATTCGAATGCAAGATCGTAGCCAAGAAGCTGACGAAGCATCCTGTTCCTTACAAAATCAACAATCCTGCCAAAATCCAAAAGGTACAAGCCTAAATATCGAATACCGGTCAACGGCTGCGGCAAGGAGATAGATGCGCGATGCGCTCCTCCTTGCCGCTCTAGGCTGCTTCGTGGCGCTATTCTTTACCTTCGGCTGTATTTGGCTTGAAACCGGTCGTTTGGCGTGCACAGATAGATGATGCCTTCGATTATTCCGACAAAGGCGGGAATGAACGTCATGCTGAATATCACGTAGACGATTCCCCAACCGATGCTGCCCAAATAAAATTTATGTACGCCTAAGCCGCCAAACAATATCGCAAGTATACCAGCTAATACTTTATTCTTTTCGGATACGTATGGATTGTATTGCGGCTGGCTATACGATGGCTGGCCCGCCGATTGCTGGGTATACGGCTGTTGAGTATATGGCTGTTGAGTATATGGCTGCGGTTCCGGTTGAGGCTGTGATTGTGAATGGGTCGTCTGCACATCGAAACTCCATTTAATGACGAATCCATCTTGGCTCGCAGTCGTCTGAACGGATTGCGAAGATTGACCACCCTGACCTTCCTCGAAAAATTGCTTAATCTCTCTTTCTACTTCTTCGTTTGTTGCAGCCACCTGTGTGCCGCAATACGCGCAAGCGTCTTGCCCCTGCTCAATCGGCGCCCCGCATGAGTTGCATTTAGTTGTACTCATTCTTCGCTCTCCTCTTTACAATTTCAGCCATTGGTTACCCTCATTGTATAGCAAATACGGATAGACTGAATAGTATTCGCATGAACAAATAAGCCTGCTCGCGGAATGAATCTCCCGTAAGCAGGCTTATTTTAAAATGGACTAATATAGTTTGCCGGAGAACGGCATCACATTCGGCTGGTTGGGTTGGTTCGGATGGTTTGCTTGATGCATCTGATTGGCTTGATGCATTTGGTTCGCCTGGTGCATCTGATGCATTTGATTCGCTTGGCCTTGCAGCATCTGATTAGCCATTGGCGCATCCGCTGCGCTCTCGATGTATGTCTTCTGACAACCCATATGAGAGATGCGAGGGATATGAACTTCCGTACCCGCTTGAAGACTTTGGCCGGCAAGATGAGGGTTCGCTTCGTCCAAAATCACTTTAGGAATATTGTACATGTGGGCGATCTTATCCATCGAGTCTCCCGCTTGCACCTGATGCTGAGCGACGAACATATCATTGTCGATAATAGTGCCGTCCTCACGGAAGAACGGGAAGAAGAACGGCGAGAAGAAGAAGAACGGGAACAATGCACGACCAGGGAAGAACGGATGGGGGAAAGGACGGAAAGGTCTGCGGAATCCTCCGCCGAATCCACCGCCGAAACCGCCAGGAACAAAACCACGATCCATGAATGAAACCTCCAATATTCGGTATAGTCATCTGTCTATATAACATATGGGCGTTTGCTCATGGTGTGCTCCTTGTGCTTGAAAATGGGCTTGTTTGGTTCGTCTCCCCTATCCGGCCGGTTAAAGCTTCTGCTCGAGAACGCCGCGCGTGATCTTGGTAACGAACCGCCTTGGAAATAAGCGAGGCGCTTGCGCCAGCAGCCAGTTCTGAAAGCCAGGTATTACGAACGTCTTGCTTCGCATCAAAGCACGGTAACCAATCTCGGCTACTTTATCGGGCGTCATAGTCGCCTCCTGCTTCGCTATCTTCTGATTCTCCATCTTCGCCCGCCGGAAAAAATCCGTTCCCGTTGCTCCCGGACATAACGCGGTGACGCTTACTCCCGTTCCTTGCAGCTCGCTTGCGACAGCTTCCGTTAGAGACAGTACGAACGCCTTGGAAGCCGAGTAATTGGCGCTTAACGGACAGGCGTAAAACGAAGTCGTCGATCCAACGTTAAGAATGCGGCCGCTGCCTCGCTGCACCATATCCGGCAGGAACAGCATCATGAGATGCGAAAGCGAGTGGACATTAAGCTGAATCATAGCAAGCTCAGAGTGGACGTCCATTTCGTAAAGCTTGCCGAACGACCCTATACCTGCATTGTTAATAAGAACGTCAACCGCAATCTGTTGCAACCTGAGCTCCTTGTATAACTGTTCAGGACCGCCGCTGTCCGCCAAATCTACAGCAACGCTTATGGTCTCTACCCCATACTTTCTCTCAAGCTGCTCGGCAAGCTCGCTTAATTTCCCCTCGTTGCGCGATGCGAGAATTACGCGATAACCTTTCCTTGCGAACAGCTCGGCGAATGCTTTGCCAATTCCGCTGGACGCTCCTGTAATAAGCACGGTTAACATCATTAAATGACCTCCATTATTTTTATATAATAACCAAATAATTAAGTAACTAATTATTTGGTTATTTAAGAGGTGAAAAAGCTCCGTTTGCAGAAAGTTCAGCGAAAACAGCTCGCATGCAAGCAGCGTAACGGCTGCACTTCCCGTCAAGTGTGTTGCTTAGCTGCTCGCTGCTCTACTGCTCGGCTGCCTCTGTCTTACGCACGATAATTTGCTCTGTCGTGCTCAGAAACGCCTTCAGTTGCACAACGGATGCTTCAATATCCAAGCAGTAGTATATTTCGGTCGCTACCTTGTTCGACGAGATGAGCTTCGCTTGGCGCAATATTTTCAAATGATGGGATATGGCTGACCTGGACATTGGCGATCGCTCGACGATTTGGGCGACGTTCAACGAATCATGTTTCGTAAGCATCATAATGATGTCCTGCCGAATCGGGTCGGCGAGAGCAAGAAAAATCGGGCTGCATTCCCTAAGCTGCTGATGTACGATGTTCTCTAACTGTGCTGTATCGGTAAATTCCATTCTGTCTTCTCTCCATATCGATCGTATAACCAAATAATTAGTTATTTAATCGTAATATAACCGCAATCCAATTAAAAGTCAACATATGGAATTTTTTCTTCATATCGATTACAATCACTTTGCCATTACAAAAGCGAGGAGTGAATTCGTATTGCTAAAAGCGGTTCTGTTCGATCTCGACCTCACCTTGCTCGACCGCGATGCTTCCGTTAAGCAATTTGTCAGCCATCAATATGATCGGTACTTTGCAGCTCTGCAGCATATACCAAAGGAAGCTTACATAGAAGCTTTCATTGAACGGGATGCGGGAGGTTATGTCTGGAAGGACGTTGTCTACGCACAGCTAACGAGCCAGTTCAATATAGTAGATATCACGCCGACGGAGCTGCTGGAGGATTATGTTACGCAGTTTCACCAAAGCTGCATCCCTTACCCCGGTCTCACGACAATGCTGGATACGCTCAAAAAAGAAGGATACTCGCTTGGGCTTATCACGAATGCTATCGGTGATTTCCAGCATCGCAATATACAAGCTATTGGAATCGAGCCTTACTTTGATGCTATATTGATCTCAGGTTGGGAAGGAATTAAGAAGCCCCACCCGGATATTTTCCTGCGGGCGCTGGACCGGCTTGGCGTAAGGCCCGAACATAGCGTCTATATTGGCGACCATCCGCAGAACGATGTTGAAGCCGCTCGCTTGGCAGGCATGAAGAGCATCTGGAAGAGCCATTCCCGCTGGGAACAGCCCGCGCAAATGGACGGCATTGTTCATGATTTGCTCGATATACCCGTACTTATATCCCGTCTTTCCGATTGACGTCCCCTGAAAGGAGTCCAGTTCCAATGGATTTTCAGACCGCTTATACGACTTACCATTCCTTGCTGCAAGCGATCGCTTACCGCATGACCGGCTCTTTGGCCGATGCCGAGGACCTCGTGCAGGACGTATTCATCGAGTACAGCAAGCTTCATACGAACGATATCACACATCCGAAAGCTTACTTAGCCCGCATGACGACGAATCGCTGCATCAACTATATGCAATCCGCCCGGATTAGACGCGAGCAATATGTCGGCACATGGCTGCCGGAGCCTCTCGTCAGCTTCCACACGGGAGGCAGCGATGATCCCTCCGATCTCTACGATCATACGGAGACCGTATCCTACGCCCTGCTCGTCATGCTGGAGCAATTGTCTGCTGTTGAGAGAGCCGTATTCATCCTTCGCGGTTCATTCGATTTCGATTATAGCGAGATTGCCGATATACTTGGCAAATCGGAAGCCAACTGCCGCAAAATATTTAGCCGCGCTAATGATAAGCTGCATCAACAATCGCCTGTTCTCCCGGATAACACGGCACAGGCAGTACCGCTTGCGACCGCGTTCCTCGCTGCTGCGCGAGGCGGAAGCGTCGATGCCCTCGTCAGCCTGCTCGCCGATGACGCGCTGCTCACATCCGACGGCGGCGGCAAAGTGCGCGCCGCGATATTCACGATTATCGGCAGAGAACGCGTGCATGCCTTCCTCGAAGGTGTCGCAGCAAAAGGTTTCTTCGGGGAATCGCAAAGCATGGCGCTTATTAATGGGCAGCCGGGCATCGTCTTCTATCGGGACGGCCGTCCTCTTAAGGCCATAAGCTTCAAGCTTGATGCTGCCGGGAAGCGGATTGAACATCTCTATATCGTGCTCAATCCGGATAAATTACAACGAATTGGGTAACCTGTCACAAAAGGAGCTCCTGCATTGTCTTATTAGTGAGACAGTCAAAAAATAACCGGTGCGGAGCCGGAGAGGAGCTTATACGATGGAACAAAGAATGAATTTAGCTGGTGAAATTCCAGCAGGATACAAAGCAATGAGCGGCCTTGAAGCTTATATACAATCGACAGGCATCGAGAAATCTTTATTGGAGCTAATCAAGATCAGAGCGTCGCAAGTTAACGGTTGTGCCTTCTGTATCGATATGCATACAAAGGATGCCCGCAAGGCAGGCGAAACGGAGCAACGCATCTACATGCTGAACGCTTGGCGTGAAGCACCCTTTTACAGCGACGCGGAGCGTGCGGTGCTTGCGCTGACCGAAGCAGTTACGCTCGTGACGCAAGGACATGTACCAGACGAGGTGTATGCGGAAGCTGCACGCCACTTCGATACGAAGCGTCTTAGCGAGATCATCATGGCAATTGTTACGATCAACGCTTGGAACCGCATCGCGATCTCTACTCGCATGCTGCCGCAATAAGCATTTCATTGCGTCAGCAATACGATCAAGGCTTGACCCCGAACACTTTACAGCCTACTATAGTCAGAGGCATACCGCGATCATGTATTGCGGTATGTCTCTTTTCTACATAATTAGGAGGTGACCTCATGATTCAAGTCAAAGAATTCATCGATACCGATGCCGTGTTCGCCGAGAAACGCGCCAATGAATTTCTAGCCGAGCTGCGTGACGATCAAGTCGTTAATATTTGCTACGGTTCCATGATTAAGACAGCTACGTCCGGCAATGCGTACCAACGCAGCACGATTCTGATCGTGTACAAGAAAGACGCAGAATAATGATGCGCCCAGTGTAAATAAAGGTGTTCGTATGAGCAATTCGCATACAAACACCTTTTTTCGATTTCCTGCTTTATTTCACTCCAAGCCGCAGCCGATAGCTGAACAGCACGTCAAGCTCCTGTCCGGCAAAATACCGCTCGGCCACCTCGCGGAACTCCGCCAGCTCCTCGTCCAGCGCATTCGAGCCTTGCTTCTGGACGACTCGAACGCCGCCTTGGCTAAGCGCAATGCCTACGTATCGATCCGCATCGCAGCGCTCCATGTTGTGGAAGACGATCTCCCGCGCATACTTAAACTTACCGCTCGCCCGAATGCGTCCCAAGTGCTGCTCTTTGTCTACCTTCACTGCCCGTTCCTGCTCTGGAATCAGCTCGGCGATAACGGTTTCCGACTTCGCGATCAGCCGCTCGTATGCCGCTTCGACCTCCCAGTGAATGACAGGCGGCCAATCGCAGTCATACGCCGCGAACACGCCTCCGTCCTTCAACACGCGCGCCACCTCATTCAGCGTCCCTACCGGCTCCATCCAGTGAAAAGATTGCGAGCAGGTCACGATATCGATACTTTCATCAGCGAGCTCCAACTGATCCGAATACCCTTTTACGAACGAGATAGGCTCTAACTTATCCGAGTCCGCAGACAATGCCAGCTTGCTGCTCGCCTTGCCCCGCATGTCGTCGTTCGGCTCAACGCCGACAATCCTGTCAGCATGTCCCTTCCATATGAACGTGGACAAGCCCGTACCGCAGCCGAGATCGGCAATCGCATAAGGCCTTCTACCGAGATAAGCAGTCAGCAGTTCGACAACCTTCTGCGGCGCCTCCGGGCGATAACGGTTGTAGTCGTCCTCGAAGCCCGAGAACCGGTTGACGTTATTTTGGATAATCGAATTTGAATGCATGGCTAACAGCACCTCCGTCTCTAATTCTTCACCCTTATTATGGATATCCATTGCCTTGTTTGCAATAGTCCGATCATGCGAATGAACCCGCCATCTCGGCGGGTTCATTCCCATCTATTCTACAGAAGCATTCTGTCCTGCCTCCGCATATTGTGGTTGCGGTACACGTACACAGCCGTGCCGATTCTTGCTACGACGGCCGGCTCCGCCCGATCCGCAAGGACCGATTCTCGGCTTCTCGACGGCAGCGTCATCAAGTAATTGAAGTCAGGATGGTTGACCAAGTCGGATAAGAATGCCGACTTGGTGCTGCCCGGATTGCGCGTGCCGTTAAGCGCCTCGATCATATCCGCCGCAGATTCAATGCCTACGCCGTGACCGAAGTATTGATCGTCGGCCAGCTTGATAACATTTTCTCCTTGCCATTCAGGCCGATCGTTGTCATGATCAGGATTCTCGAAGTAGAGGATGTCGCCCGGATAAGCTTCCACGTAGCTGTAAAGCGTAATTAACCGCAAATCGGTGTCGTACGTCCAGTCGTACAGCAGCAAGTCGCGGAAATGGCGGTTGAACGTAGCCTCGCCGAGCGTTTCGAGCATCGCCTTGTACAACAGAATGACGATGGCCGTCGCGCATTCGAAAGCATACAGCTCGCCGTTAGCATATATATCTCTAATGCCGTCAGAAGGAAGAACGCCCGGCCTTAGCTTGAAGCCGCCAGCCTCCGTTCGGTCCCATAGCCGCTCGTTGCACCTTGATTTTTTGAATACAGCAAAGCTCGCTCCGCTATCGTTCAAATCTTTGGCTGCCTGCACAATATTAGACCGCAAATCAAGCTCGAACTTCAGCGCTTGAAGCGATGGATACCGATACTCCTCAGGACTGCGCTCTTTCTGACGCACGATGCTTCTCTGCAGCTCCGTAAGCGGCAGCTGGTTAATCTGCCCTGCATTGCTGCCCGAAATATTTATCACTGTCATACCTCCATATATCCGCATTCGTGTATAGGTTATTGTACGTGAGGTGAGCGCTTTTGGTGAGGCGCAAGGTGAAACGGCTACCGCCGTCCTTTGGCGGTGATGCGTCTGCGTCTGCTATAACGATCATGAAACTGTCACAGACAAGAAGGCCGATTTGTCATACGATAAAGCTAATGAAGTGATGAGGAGCGTGATATTCCATGAAAAAAGAACATATCGTCCATTTCAAAATCATTCGCGGAGCTTCATCCGAACGGATGAGAGGGCTTATATTTTTAGAGGAAAATGAACAGCCGACTTCCGAGCATTTCGAGCAATGTCTGAAACAATGCGGCTTCGAGGTTCGCCTTGCGAACAAGGAGCAATTCATCTATAAGCCGGTTGATCCGAGCGAGGACTACACGATTGATGTACTTGAGAATTACGGCAAACAAAACGGCGACCTGCAAAGCGATCATTTGGCCAGAAGCTTCATGAAGCCTAACCGGCCCATCTAATAAACAGCTCATAAAATGGCGGAAATAATGGAAAGCTACCTTTGTCCGTATATCTATTGAACAAAGGTTGGATTGTATGTCGGTAAATAGAAAGCTGAAGCTCGCGCTCATCGGCCTAAGCGTGCTGCTCTGTTCGTCCTCGCAGGCATCTTATGCTTCTCCCTTGATTAAAAAGGACCGCAGCTATTTTGAGAAGAAGGGCGATATGATCTGGGAGGTGCAAACCGATCAGAAAGTAATCGCCTTAACATTCGATGATGGGCCGGATCCGATCGAGACGAATGCCATATTAGACTTGCTGAATCGTTATGGGGCGAGAAGCACCTTTTTCGTGATTGGGAAGCGCGTCAAACAGTTTCCGGAAGTCGTGCAAAGGGTCATCGGCGAAGGACATGAGGTGGCTAATCATACATACAGCCATGTGTTCTTTCACCTGCCTTCTTCGAAGCGGATCGTTCGCGAGGAGATCGAGCGCACAGAACAAGCGATAATCGAAGCCTCCGGCCGAAGAACCTATCTGTTCCGTCCGCCCGGCGGCATCTATGACGAGACCATTATCCAAGTTTCGAATGAAATGGGGCTTGTCCCGATTATGTGGTCCTGGCATCAGGACACGGAGGATTGGAACCGGCCCGGTGTTCGGCATATCATTAATAAGGTGCTGAACAATGTCCGGAATGGCGACATTATTTTGTTCCATGACCATGTGGAAGGTAAGACGCAGACGGTCGCTGCGCTGGAAGTCATTTTGCCGGAGCTGCAGAAGCGCGGCTACAAAATGGTGCCCGTCTCCGAGCTCCTTCGCTCGGCCATGCCGATGACGGGCCGTCAGGAAAGCGGCAACCGCTAGTCGGTTAGCTAACGAGCCACGGCCAAGGTGCCCCATCTGGGACAGCCTTGGCCGTGGCTCGTTCTATATGGCATCCGAGCTCCAAACCTGCTGCTTCTACCCCTAGCTGCGACAATAGCGAAAATTCCTTTCGCTATTCCACGCACACTCGCCGTTTCTGAGCAAATAGCGTAGCATCTTTGCGCTATTTCGCGGCATCCGAGCTCCAAACCTGCTGCTTCTACCCCTGGCTGCGACAATAGCGAAAATTCCTTTCGCTATTCCACACACACTCGCCGTTTCTGAACAAATAGCGTAATCTTTTTGCGCTATTAGCCCCTTACCGCGCATACAAGCATGCTTATGGCTATAACTCCTCGAACTTGAGCGCCTGCTCGAGATCGTTCAACAAATCTTCGGCATCCTCGATGCCGACCGATATACGGACGAGCCCGTCTGTGATGCCGAGCGCTTCGCGGCGCTCCTTCGGAATCGAGGCATGCGTCATCTTAGCCGGCACCGAGATGAGGCTTTCCACCGCGCCTAGGCTTTCGGCCAGCGTGAAGTACTTGAGTCGCCCAAGCAACGCCGCTGCCCTCGCCTCGCTCCCCACATCGAAAGAAATAATACCTCCGAAGCCGCGCGCCTGCCTCAAAGCCAGCTCATGCTGCGGATGACACTCCAGTCCTGGGTAATAGACAGCGCCCACAACCTCGGGATGACCGTCCAAGTACGAAGCAAGCTTCCTCGCATTATGCTCATGAGCTTCCATTCGCAGCCCCAGCGTCTTCAGTCCGCGAATAAGCAGCCAGCTATCCTGCGGACCAAGCACGCCGCCTGTAGCGTTCTGTATAAAGTGCAGCCTTTCAGCCAGCTCCCCGCCCTTCACTACGGCCAGACCCGCAACGACATCGCTATGCCCGCCCAAATATTTGGTCGCGGAATGGACGACGATGTCCGCACCTAGCGTTATCGGCGTCTGCCAGTATGGTGTGCCGAACGTATTGTCGACGATAAGCAGCAGCCCCGCAGCCTTTGACCATTGCGCCAGCTCGGCGATGTCCGACACCTTGAGTAGCGGATTGGTCGGCGTTTCGACGAACAATGCCTTCGTATTCGGTCTTAGCGCAGCGGCCAGCTCGCCGTAATCGGTCGTGTCCACGAACGTCGACTCGATGCCGAGCCGCTCCAGTACCTTCGTCGCGATACGATACGTGCCTCCGTACACATCATCCGTAATCAAGATGTGATCGCCAGAGCGCAGCAGTCCGAATACCGCATGAATAGCCGCCATTCCCGATGCGAAGGCAAATCCCGCAGTCCCCTCCTCCAGATCGGCGATCAGCACCTCCAATGCATGACGCGTCGGATTGCCCGTACGCGAATATTCATATCCCTTATGAACGCCGACGCTATCTTGCTTATACGTGCTGACCTGGTAGATCGGCACGCTTACCGCGCCCGTATGCGGATCGATCGGCTTGCCGCCATGTATGAGCTTCGTCCTCGGTTTCATGTTATGCGCCCCCGCCGTATATGTTTTTGCTCAAGTAACGTTCGCTGCTGTCCGGAAACACGGTCACTATCCGGCTCCCTGCCTTCGCCCCCGCGGCCTCGTCCAGCGCCGCATGAAGTACTGCGCCTGACGAGCTGCCGACAAGCAATCCCTCCAGCAGCGCCAGCTCCTTCACTCTCGCGAAGGCGTCGTCATCCGTCACCGTATGAATCGCATCAAAGTATCCGGGATCCATGAATGGTGCGAGCTTCTCGACGCCGATCCCCTCCGTCCGATGCGAACCTGCCGTCCCTCCTGCAAGAATCGAGCCCTCCGGCTCTACAATAACCGTCTTGATCCGCGAATCCTGCTCCTTCAAAAAGCGCGCCGTCCCCATAAACGTGCCGCCCGTTCCCGCTCCCGCGACGAATATATCGATTGCTCCCTCCATATCGCGCCAAAGCTCCGGTCCAAGCGTCCGATAATAGGTTAACGGGTTATCCTCATTCGTGAACTGTCCCGGCATATAAGCGTCAGGCAAAGTCGCCGCCAGTTCCTCCGCCTTGCGAACCGCGCCGATCATTCCTTCAGAGGTCGGCGTATGCACGATCTCGCCGCCAAGCGCCCGCATCAGCTGCTGCTTCTCGATACTGAACTTCTCCGGTACAACGAACACCGTCCGGATCCCCCGCCGCACCGCAGCAAGCGCCAAGCCAATGCCCGTGTTGCCGGCCGTCGGCTCGATAATTGTCCCGCCAGTCTTCAGCCTGCCGCTCGCAAGCGCCCGCTCCAATAAGCTCAATCCAAGCCGATCCTTCACGCTGCCGCCCGGATTCATAAACTCCAGCTTCGCATACAACTCCACGCCCTTTGGCAGCTTCCATCCCGTCACCTGCACCAAAGGAGTGTTGCCGATCAGCTCGTGCACGCTTCTATACAACACCATGCGTCACTCCCCCTCTCAGCTTCCGACCGACTTGACCTTGACCGCTTCCATCAGCCATACATAACGATTCAACGAATGGAACGAGACATAAAACCCATGAGCCTCGAACAAACTTTCAAGCACATTTAATGTCGTATAATATTCGGTCCGTAAATCGTTCAGCAGCTCCATATACCCCGCTGCCTCCGCGGCCGTTTCAATGCTATGCCTTGCAGCCTCGTCCTGAAATGCCGTATCCGCAAAAACAATTTTGCCGCCGTCGCCGAGCCAAGCCGCATATTGCGCGATTGCCAGCCCCTTCTCCTCATCCGTCAGATGATGGAACGCATACGTACTAACAATCGTATCGATCGGCTCTTCGATAGCCGGATAGTGGATGAAATCTCCCTCAAGCAGCGTTGCGGTCAACTCACGTTTGCCGAATTGCGCACGCATCCCAGCAGACGGCTCAATACCGTATACGCGCAGCCCTTTGGCGAGCAGCTTCTCTGTCAGATTGCCCGTACCGACACCAAACTCGACGACCGTTCCGCTTGCGCGAACAGCTACCGCATTCAAAATATCATCGTATCTATCGAACACTTCCTTATACTGCTCATCATGCCCCGTTACCGTTTGATCGTAATGCTCCGACCACTCGTCGAACAGCTTATTAAATTCGGTTCCCACTCCGCATCCGCCCTCTCTGGTCCGAACTATGAAAACCAACCTCGTTCATAAGATTAATTGTATATATCGTTAACATATGAGCGTCGAAAGGCCAAGGTGTAAGCGGAAGCAAGCCGATCGCGGTTTTGTGCGGATGCCTACAAACAGCGACCGTCTAGGACTCCAAAGTAAAGAGCATCCACTCTGCAGTGAATGCCCTTTTGATTTAAATATGTCACTAGACTTGGTGCCATCCTCTTAATTTGTGTCATCCTTCAACAGTAAATAACTGTACCTGCTCTGGGTTTTTCTGATTTCATCGTTTAAATCCTCATACCATGGAGTTAGAATTAATTGCCGCTATTTTACCGCTGTATGCGTTTCGGTTCGAATATAAAATATATATCACTTCTGTACAATATTTCTTCATTTTTGAAAATGATAAAGGAGCTGCCGCGGCAGCTACTTTATCATTATTATTGAGTCTCTTCTTGAAGTAACGTACACCTGTTAACTCAAATATTCATCATTCAATCGATCACGAACTTCAGTTAATGCAAAGCCAAGTAAATTCTTACCTTGCCATAACAATGGATTATTTACGTCGGGATGATCTTTTGAAAGTCCAATTCCCCATATCCGATCAACTGGGCTAGCTTCTACAAAAATCCTATTTTTACTACTCTTCATAAAGTTCAAAAGTTCCGCGTTTTGTCCGAACTTGGCTAGGTTTCCTTGCAGCACGAAATCATAACAACGACTTTCCCAAATCTCTACATCAAAACCTTTCACCGCACGTCCGTAATTTTTCATTTCTTTCGGGTGCTTCGCCTTCATTATTGCCTCAAGCATTTCTTCGTCATCAAAAAGTCTTGCCTTTTCAGCCATCATATACTGCTCTGCGCAGCTGTATTGCTCCCCTTCTACTCTAAATGGGCTGTCCCACCATTGGCTTAAACAACTAGCACTTATATTGCCATCTTTCATAGGTGTATGGCCCCAGAAGAAAAGAAACTTAATTTTCTCCCCGGTCTCATAAGCATGTTGTAGATCTTTAAGTGAATAGTACATAAAACCTCCTCGTCATCTACCCAAACAAGTAATTGATGAAACTAGCTGTTTCATTACTTAATGAACTATCTTTTATGGAGGTCTTTTTTTAGATAGTAATGAATGTGCCTACCAGCGTTTTGTATTGTTCCAAACAGTTCAAAGCCTTGTTCCTTGTAAAAATCTAACGCTTGAAAGCTTAAGGTATCTAACTTTATAAAATCACAGTTTTTATCTTTCGCAATTTGTTCAGCTTCCGAGAGGAGCTTCTTCCCATATCCTAAGTTTTGAAAGGAGTCATCGACAAAAAGATACTGTACCTCTAACCAATTCCAGCATATTTCCCCCACTAGCCCACCGTAAACATTCCCATTGAGGTCTTGTAAATACAGGTTAACGACTTGATACCTTCCTTTCAAATCGTCTGGGAAATGCCTCATATTGTACTCAATCATTTTGTTTATGACATATGACTTGGCACTATCATTGGTCTCATTCTTTATTTGCAATTCCATGTGTGCACAACTCCTGTTCAATTCGAGGTATAGCTTAGTATAACATTCGCACCCATAATTTGGGGTTGTAGAGAACTTTTTATAATCAAGCTATCCTCTGATAGCTCTATTACGCAAATCTGCCCGTTAATGTGGAAAAGGCAGCCGATCATTGAGATCGGCTGCCTCCGTGTATCTTATATTCAACTAACGTTCCTCGTTAAACCTGTTGGGCTTCGATCAAAAGCAACTCGTAAGTGGCAACGACGCCTCCTTGGATGCCGTGCTTATCCTCGTACTCCTTATACATGTCGGTAAACAGGCGTCGAGAGCTTAGTCCACTGATCGTGGCGGCTTCAGAAGCACTTGCGCCCATCGCTTTAACCGAATGAAGGAAATCTCTTGGGGAAATGTACGTTTCCTTATGAATGTCCTGCTTACACTGGATAGTTGAAAACCCTGCTTCCCTAAGTATGTTATTCCACTGAGCAGCTGATAGGAACGATAGTCCGTGCCGTTGCGGCTCGATTCCGTTAGCACAATAAACGCCATCAAAAGCCTGATGAAGCTCGTGGAACGTATCCGGACCGAATGTCGTGAACACCAGTAAGCCGCCGGTGCGAAGAATCCGCCGAATGTGTTTTAGCGTTTGCCACGGATGACTTAGCCATTGGAAGCAGGCATTGGAAACGATAAGGTCGAAGGAATCCGTCGGAGCTTCAGAAGCCCACGTCTCCACATCAGCATGAAGAAAGCGCGTATTTGAATTGACACGTTGTTCAGCAACTGTGATCATCGCGGGCGCAATGTCTAGTGCAGTAATAGATGCAGAGGGCCACTGGTTCACCAAAATCTCGGTAAGATTACCTGTGCCGCAGCCAATTTCAAGTATGTTAAGTTCGTCCGCATGACATTTACTTTTCCAACCTGGGAGTGATTTTGCAAGCCGGTCTGCCATCGAACGTTGTATATCGGCGTGAATGTCATACGATCCCTCTGCGCTGCGATTAAATTGACGCCGAATTGCGGTAATCCGACTGTTCATGCCACCATCTCCTGAATTGTTCAACAATCTCTTCTTCCCTTCCCAAAAACGGAGCATGCCCGCAAAAAGGTATTGTATGGAGCACGGCGTGAGGCAATGATGATGCAAGCTCCGACGCGGCGCCATGAGGACATATTTTATCCTCAGTCCCATGCGCAAGAAAAACCGGACAATCGATTTGTTTAAGTTGAGACAGGAGTTCGTTGCCGCGCAATATCTGAAGGCCCGCGATTAGCGCCGAGATCGTCCAAGAGCAGCTAGGTGGAAGGCTCTTGTCCAGCCCTGCCTCTAATTCGGCATCCGTAAACAGCATTTGTCGAAATTTTGTTTCTACCGCCTCGCGGTCCTTCGTAACACCTGCAATCATCTGTCTAACATACACATCTGCCCAGCCGCGATCAGCCTCTTCTTTCGGACGAGTAAATCGAGCCGTCGCCGCAAATAACACAAGGCCATCAGCCAGACCATTGGCCGCGAGTCTTAGCGCCAATAAACCGCCCAGCGACCAGCCTCCGATTAATAAAGGGCCACATAACCCCTTTGAAGAACGTAGACTCTCTGCCGCCAATTCAGTCTGAAGCAGCATACTCTCCGGAGTATTTGCATCGCTATAGTCAACGGTTGCATGGTGAAAGTCTGGCAACAACTCGCGCAGCCTATCGAAAACCGAGTCCTGTATGCTCCATCCGGTCAGCCATAAGACGGTGCCCATGTTGTACCGTGCGTTCATGGACGCAGCACCCCCATTTGAAGTCCGATGGTGCTGATGCAGTCGGCTGCATCGATTAGTTCTCTATCCGAATGCGTTGCCGATAATGAAAAGCGAATTCGCGCTGTACCTTCAGGGACAGTCGGCGGGCGAATTGCAACCGCAGCGATCCCTTCCTTTTCAAGCGCGCTGCTGAAACGTAATGCGGTATCGTTATCGCCAACGATTAACGGTACGATTGGAGAGTCACCGTCACCAATATTGAAACCCGCGTTGCAAAGCGAGCTGCGAAATAATCTGCTTGCCTCGGATAATCTTTCTCGGCGCCAGTGATCCGCCTTTACCAACTCTAACGCCTTTGAAATACCGGCTACGAGAGAAGGCGGCAACGCAGTTGAATAAATGAGCGGTCTTGCTTTGTTCAACAACCACCGAATCAATGTGCGGCTGCCGCAAATATAAGCTCCGTAAACGCCGAATGATTTACTGAACGTACCCATATGAATATCAACAGCATCTTTCAGTCCGAGCTCATGACACAATCCCTCGCCGTGCCTTCCGTAAATCCCCCCGCTGTGCGCCTCGTCCACCATGAGCATCGCTCCGTACTCGCGTTTGAGAGCGACGAGTTCGTGCAAGCGCGCTTGGTTGCCATCCATAGAGAAGACAGCGTCAGTAACGATCAACTTTCGCCGATTATCGCGATACTTATTCAACAATGTCCGCAAATGCTCCATGTCGTTATGACGGTACCGAGCATGCTCCGAGCGACTGAGTACGACGCCGTCCACGATGCTTGCATGATTCAACTGATCGCTGAAAACGACATCTCCTCGGCTAACAAGCGCGCCAATAACACCGGAATTAGCCATATAGCCGTTCGCGATAACTAGTCCGGCCTCGCAGTTCTGCCATTCGGCCAGCGATTCTTCAAGTCTTCCGTAGGGCAACCGGTTGCCTGTGACAAGGCGCGAAGCGCCGGATCCGACTCCTTCGGTTAACAAGGCTTCCCTCATCGCTTCGATGATGGCGGGATGGTCGGCGAGTCCAAGATAGTTATTGGAAGAAAGGTTGAGCAGCACTCTTCCTTCTCGCAACGTGTACCCGGGCGATTCGGAGACGATACTGTGTTCACGCAATGAACGCTCCAATGAGGCTTCCGCCAATGCTTCGAGTTCTTTTTCCATCCATTTCATGGTGTCACCGCCTTATAGGGCGTTCAATTCAATCTCGAATCCTAAATCTTCGATGATTTGATGATCAGATGATACTTCTTGTCCTGCAGTCGTTAAATAATCGCCTACAAAAAGTGAATTTGCGGCGAATAAGGACAAAGGCTGAAGCGTACGGAGGTTCACTTCGCGACCGCCCGCTACGCGAATTTCTTTAGACGGACAAATGAAGCGAAACAGGGCAAGCACCTTTAGCCCTTTCATCGACGGAGTTCGGCCTGCATGTTCCAAAGGCGTTCCCGGTATCGCGTTCAAGAAATTGATCGGAATCGAATCCGCATCGAGCTCGCGGAGCGCATAGGCCATTTCTACGATTTCTTGATTGGTCTCGCCCATGCCGATAATAACGCCGGAGCAGGGAGACATGCCGTGCGTCTTAACCTTCTCTACGGTTTCCACGCGTTGATCATAAGTATGGGTCGTCGTTATGGAGGAGTAGTTGGCTTTGCTCGTATTCAAGTTGTGGTTATACCGATGAACGCCGGCTTCGGCAAGCCGTTTGGCTTGATCGTCCTTCAGAATGCCCAGACATGCGCAAATTTTTAGCGGCATCGTTTCGCGAATTTCTCTAACCGCATCAACTACTTGATTAAGCTCCTTGTCTGTCGGACCTTTACCCGCCGCTACAATGCAATAGGTTCCGGCCTTGCGTGCCATCGCTTCGCGCGCTCCGTCAAGCAGCGTCTCCTTATCGAGCAAGGTGTATTTTTTGACGGGCGCCGTCGAAACGATAGATTGCGAACAATAGCCGCAGTCCTCGGGACAAAGGCCGCTTTTGGCGTTGATGATCATGTTCAGCTTCACTTTTTTGCCGTAAAAATGTTTTCTCACCGTAAACGCGGCATTCATGATAAGCAGCACTTCGTCATTGTCGGCTTCGAGCACGGCGAGTCCTTCCTCTAACGTTAGACGTCCCCCGCTCAATGCTTTCTCGGCAAGAGATTGCCACTCCATTACTGCAATCTTAGTTCCCAACTTATTCATCCTCCCATGGACTCAGGTAGCAATCGCGTCTCTAATAGGCGCGAGTTGTATTGTTTTTCGTAAGGTATGTACCAACGTTTCTGAATTCGCATCGGCATGCAAACGGGGAAACCGGCCAAGGACCTTAAGTCCGCCGTAACGTTCGATGAGCTCCGCATTCGAAGCGATACTTGGATCGTCAACCGGCTCCGTTAACTTAATGTCATTCATTATGACGCCTATGATCGGAACTCCGCGTTGCCTAAGATAGGACGCCGTCAGAAGCGTGTGGTTAATCGTGCCAAGACAGGAACGGGCTACGATCAGAGCAGGCATCCGAAGTTCCGAAATAAAGTCAGCCATGAGGGCGTCATCGGTCAACGGTACCGCGACACCGCCGGCGCCTTCGACGATCAGCGCCTCGTAACGATTAACGAGCGGCGCGCCAGCCTCGATAAGCTCCTTTAGCGTAAGTGTAACCCCAGACTGCTTGGCGGCGAGCATCGGTGTTACAGGAGATTCGAATGTAAATGGTGCCACTGCTTCAGGCCGTTCATCGATTCCCGTGAGCTGCACCAGTTTTTCAGCATCGGTCATTCCGCTGCCAATTCGCGCACCCGATTGAACCGGCTTCCAGACACCAACATTCAACCCTTCGGCTCTAAGCACGGCCGCGATGGCAGCCGTAACCATCGTCTTTCCAACCCCAGTGTCCGTTCCTGTCACAAATAAACCGTTTATCGTTTCGGCGTTCGCTTTGTTCATGTAACCGATGCTCCCTCGGTAACGCTTATTATCGAGTCAGCCAAAATATCTGTCATTTCATCCAGCTCAGCTTCAGTACTGGCAAGCGGAGGAATGAAAACAATCACATTGCCTAGCGGCCTCGTTAGCATTCCGAGTTCTCTGGCTCGCAGACTTGCGCGAACGCCGATCCGTTCTGCCCAATCATAGGGCTCTCGCGAAACCTTATCTCGAACGAGCTCGATACCGATCATCAGTCCCTTTTGCCGGATTTCGCCGACATGCGGGCGATCTTTAAGCGGTTCGAGCTTATGCTCAACGAATGATGCCTTCGCTCTTACCCCTTCAACCAGCTTGCGCTCTTCGAATAGCTTCAAACTAGCCAAAGCAACGGCACAACCAAGCGGGTTACCCGTGAAGGAATGGCCGTGGAAAAATGTCTTCTGTTCTTCGTAATCGGCATAAAACGCGTTGTACACTTCATCCGTCGCAAGCGTCGCCGCCACAGGCAAATAGCCTCCGGTTAGTCCTTTCCCGATCACCATCAAATCCGGAGACACGCCTTCGAGATCGCATGCGAACATAGCGCCCGTCCGACCGAAACCGGTCGCCACCTCGTCGGCGATAAGCAGGACGCCATGCTTGCGGCAAAGCGCAGCCATCTCGCGCAAACAGTTCGGCGGCATGACGATAATGCCGCCGGCGCCTTGCACGATCGGCTCCACGATGAGGGCCGCAATCTCCTCTGCCCGCGTCTCGAGCAGATGACTAAGCGCCGTTAGCGTAGCCTCCAATGCTTTCGTCTCACCGCCCTGATGGCGATAAGCGTAGGGATATGGGATGACGTGCGAAGGAAATAACAGGGGGCGGAACACATCGTGATAGAGAGGAATCGCGCCAACGCTTACCGCGCCGATTGTATCTCCGTGGTACGCTTGATTCATCGTAATAAACGACTTTTTACCTCGTATCCCTTGGTTATGCCAGTATTGAAAAGCCATTTTGATCGCGATCTCGACTCCGGTTGCTCCCGAATCCGAATAAAAGACTTTGTTTAATCCTTTCGGAGCGATCCCCGCCAGCTTCTCTGCAAGCTCGATTGCGGGCACGTTAGCCATTCCGAGAAGGGTTGAATGGGCGACGCGTCCTAACTGATCCGTGATCGCCTGATTTAGCTCCGGCACGTTGTGACCATGTACGTTGAGCCAAACGGATGAGAAACCGTCATAATAGGCGCGTCCTTGGACGTCATACAGCTTGATTCCCTCACCCCGTTCGATAATAAGGGGATCGGAGTTATTGTAGTCTTTCATCTGAGTGAAAGGATGCCATAAGTGTTCCTTATTCAGGGTAGATAGTCGTTCTAAATCCGTTATCACAAATGATCACCATCCAATAGTTGATTAATTGTTAACCTAAATCTATTATATTTTGGTTAACAATTAATGTAGCCATATTATCAGATAGAAACGGCACTGTAAAGCACTTGCAAATACAAGAAGGCTGCCGTTATATGCCGGCAGCCTCGTTTTGGCGGATCACGTATCCGCTATTCTTTTAATCAAATATCGATAATCTAGTGTTTATTCAGACTCAAAATACGCATGTTTCATACCTTGATCAAACATAAAAACAGCGGCAGACTTGGACTCCATTTAGAGTCTCAGACTACCGCTGTTTTCAATCTTACAATTCCGTCGTCTTAATGGTTGTGCCGAGTGTTGTTAATCGATACAAACCGACAACAACGGGATTAGCCTGCACCAATCCTTCTCGCAAAAGGCTTTGGAGTGAAGGGTTGATGTCGGTTGGATTCCCCGATTCTTTCGGAAGCTGGCCAGCAATCTGGGCCGGTGACTGCCACTCCGTGGTTAGCGTCAATAATATCGATTGTTGCAGTGGAGTCAAGTTCACGTTTTGTTCCTCCATCATTCATCTTTAATAAAACGCAATGCGTTTCCATAGTGTTTCATGAATCGTTTATAATCCGTCGCTTCCTTCAAAGCAATGACAGTCGGATAAGCATTTACTTTGCGTTGTTTGAGCGATGCTAACATTTCTTTCTGTTCGATGCAATGAAATTTGCCCTCCTCATACTGAATAAGAAGCGGCGGCAAAGCAGCGGCATGTTCATCTGCTTCATCTGCTTCATCTGCACAGTCCTTCCCTAGCTCTATTCCGTCAAGCTGGATGAGACGCAAGGGAAACTTCACGACGCCAAAGCAGAGATACTCTTGTTGTAACCAATGGTCGGAACGAGGTGCAGCTTTTCTCGAGAATAGCTGATAACATTGAATCCATTCCTCAAGCATCCCTATCTCCGCATATTTCACGGCTGACTGAACAGTTGGAGCATAGGTCAGCTGTCTGTCGTTTTTCTTCGAATAGATGATTTTCTTCATGGAATCCAACGATAAGAAATATTCGTCGGCAAGCTCCGATACCGTCATCCCTTTGGCATACTTATTACGGATCATCATATTGCGTCTCTGCAATTGATTCCGGTAGCCGGACATTTCGCCCCAAGCCCTTTTTTCCTCACCAGTAGGAATATAAAGCAGCATCCCGGCCGCGTATTTCTGAATTTCTTTCAATAGCTTCTCGGGTAAGATATCGCCGGCATTTTCATATTTCATGTCATCACCATCTATAGGGCGTAAATTCGATTCTTCAGCTCACTGATTGATTTCATAATAGACTCGCATGATTCCGTGTCATCAATCGAGGCATGCCACCGCAGAACATCGATGCCCTTATAGTAAGCCATACACAAATATCTTTCTTTAAAATCCGGGATGACGATATTCCTTTTGCTGCAATAGGCGACCAGCAATTCCGGTATGTTTAAGTAAGGTTTATTCAAATCCATAATTGCAAAATCCAAAAGGAAATCGCAAATGCCGGATCTGCTCCAATCGGGAAATCCAACCGTTGTCTTGCCGTCGGTAATCATATTTTCGAAAAACGTATTATTGTTTACCAAATAACGGTTTCCTTCGCAATACTCAATTCTGTCGTTCATTTCCTTCATGTACGCTTCGACAAAATCACGATCCAAAATCGTCGTATCGAATAGTTCCTTCCAATTAAACCAGTAGCCTTCTTTATCCTCGGCAAAGTTGCCGATTAAATAATCTCTGCAGGTGCTGTACTCCGTCTTACAGTCCTCGTCAAACTCACCGTAACCCGCCACCCCTGCTATATCCGAAGCACTAATTTCAAATATTTTATCAAAAAACAACTCGTAGCAATCCGTGAACTGATCCGGGCTTAATAGATCGGCGACAAACCCGTTCGGCGTCATGCTTACCCGATCAGAAAGCATGGACTTAATGATATGGTCATTACTCATGTCTCTATCTCCTTTACACCTGCTAATGGTAAACTCATCAGTTGCGCACCTGATATGTGGTAATAATACCATCGGCCATGTACCCGGATATAGGCAATGAATAGGTTTAATCAACTTTACACTCACAGTAACAATTAAGCGTTCATCGTGACGTAATCGCGCCAACGACCGGATGAGGGACATACGTCTCTTCCATCGACGCAATTTCTTCAGAGGTCAACGTTATAGAAAGAGCTCCTACCGCTTCTTCGAGATGGGACATTTTCGTAGCGCCGAAGATCGGAGCGGTTACCGGTTCTTTTTGCAGCAACCAGGCAAGCGCGATTTGAGCCCGTGGAACGCCGCGTTTTTCCGCGATTGCCGCAACCCGCTCAATAATAGAGAGGTCTGCACTGGCTGTAGCGTCATATTTCATTTTCTGGGCTTGATCGGTTTCGGAACGATAAGTGGTTTCGGACCATTCGCGTGCGAGCCTTCCGGATGCAAGCGGGCTATAAGGAATGACGCCGATCTTCTCTTCCTTGCAAAGCGGCATCATCTCCCTCTCTTCTTCACGGTATATGAGGTTAAGGTGATTTTGCATCGATACGAATCGCGTCCACCCGTTTCTCTCGGCAACATGCAATGCCTTTTGGAACTGCCATGCGAACATTGCTGAAGCGCCTATGTATCTTGCTTTCCCTGCCTTCACAACGTCATGCAGCGCTTCCATCGTTTCTTCGATTGGCGTATCGTAGTCCCAGCGATGGATCTGATACAGATCCACATAATCCGTACCCAGTCTCTTAAGGCTCTTATCGATTTCGCTCATGATTGCCTTTCGGGAAAGTCCAGCACCATTGGGACCCTGATGCATACGGAAATGAACCTTAGTCGCGAGAACAATTTCATCTCGATTGGCGTACTCCTTTAATGCCCGGCCAACGATTTCTTCGCTCGTTCCGTCTGAATATACGTTCGCCGTATCAAAAAAATTGATCCCCAGCTCCAAAGCTCTTTTTATAAAAGGACGGCTGTTCTCTTCATTAAGTATCCAAGGGTGGGTCCAACGCTCCGCTACACCAAAGCTCATACAGCCAAGACAAAGCCGAGATACATCCAGGCCTGTATTTCCAAGTTTCATATAATCCATTTCATTGTTCCTCACCTTCATAATCGTTTTGGTTTTCCAACTACTATAGTTTACTCCTTGGAGTTAACTCCAAGTCAAGCGATATGCATATTATCGAACGAAGCTGATTACAACAACCGCCGCACCCATTAACACAATAACTGAGATGAAAAAATAGCCAAAGATCCTTAGAGGACGCGGCAGCGTACCGAGATCAACTTTCCGTATCGGTCCTCCGCCTTCTATCTGTTGAATAGAGCGAAGGTTCTCATCGACATAATGAACGTTAGGAATTACATCCCCCGTCTGGACCTTCTCAGGCTGAGTTTCGTGAATGTTTTTTGGAGTCATTCTCATTCCCCTCTCCTATTCCTTTACATCGAAATCAATGTCAGTTTGTATCTTATAGCTTTGTTTATTATCTTCGCCGTCCGTATTCGCTTGGACATAAAAATCAACATAACCATCAACGACATAGTGGCCTTCAGGAAAGCCGTCCTCCCATAAGCTTTTTATGAAATCAACATAATCCTTTTCATCTTGTTCACCGTAACCGCCGCCTCGTTTGTATTCTTCTCGAAGCAGTTCTCCTCTTTTGATCGTTGTGTTCAATAAGGGTTGGTCCATTATATAAGCAATCCCATAATTCCTTGTTGTCTCCGTTATCGGAAAATAGAACGGTGATGCAGAGTGATAAATCGTCACAGAATCCTTGTCTCCGATGTATTCTAATTCTCCATATACCTTTACGGGTTCACCTTTGCGATACTCTTCTTTGTCAGAGACAAGCCGATAGACAAAATCGCCTTCCGTTGCCTCGGCGCTTGACCCGTTTATTTCTTCGCTATTAGACGGGGCAGGGGAGGGATCGGAACTACCCTTATCGATCTTTGCTTGCGAGCTGCAGCTTGCCAATACGATCGTTAACGCAACATATCCTAATAAAATAAATGCTCTCATTCTATATCACCTCACTGTTCTGACGAAAAATGGAAAAACTTTGTTGCACGTATGCCGCTGCTTATGCCCCAAAACTAGACTTTGCTCTCACCTAGCTCCAACTAGGTCCATTATGCACATACAGAATACATGGGAATGGTCGCAACGCGCCAAAGTTTGCTGTAGAGGCACATATGCACTTACAGCGCTGAAGTCACATACGTTACTCGTCTGTAAGAGCACATAGCCACTTACAGGCTACGTGGGACTCGCCGCCACGCGCCAAAGTTTGCTGTAAGAGCACATATGTACTTACAGCGCTGAAGTCACATACGTTACTCGTCTGTAGGAGCACATAGGCACTTACGGGCTACGTGGAACTCGCCGCCACAAGCGGAGGTGTAGGCAATTCAAAAAAACCTTACCGGCTCTGAACCCCAAGGCCCAGCGCAAGTAAGGTTCCCCTTATTTTCCATTATTAATTCCAACCGAGCAGAAGCTGCTCCAGCTCGCCGGCCGATAACGGCTTGCTGAACAAGTAACCCTGCACCTTGTCGCAGCCCCGCTCTTGCAAGTAAGCCAACTGTCTCTCTTCCTCCACGCCTTCGGCGATCACGCACATGCTCATTCGTTTGCCGATCAAAATAATTTGTTCCACAAGCGTCGCTTGATTCGACTCCGCTCCGATCAGATCGATGAACGACTTGTCGATCTTCAGCGTCGAGATCGGCAGATGAGTCAGATGGCTCAACGAGGAGTAGCCAGTGCCGAAGTCGTCCAGCGCGATCTTAATATTTTCGCGTTTCAGCTCGTTCAGCTTCACGCTTACGTAATCATAAGATTCAAGCAGCACCGACTCCGTAATCTCCAGCTCCAAATGATGCGGTACAAGTCCCGACTGCCCTAGCGTACGGAGCACCATCTCGTTAAAGTCGTTTTGCAGCAGCTGCAGCACGGATATGTTGACTGACATCGTCAGGTCAGCGAACCCTTTGCGATGAAGCTCGTTCAGGAATCGGCAAGCGGTCGCCAGCACCCATTCGCCGATCGGCACGATTAGATGCGAATCCTCCGCAACGTTAATGAACTTAAGCGGCGATACATAACCGAGTTCCGGGCTCTTCCAACGCAGCAGCGCCTCCAGTCCCGATATCCGGTTCGTCGCCAAATCGACCTGCGGCTGATAGACCAGCTCGAACTCTTCCTGCTCTAATGCCTTATACAACTGCTTCTCGATCATCATCCGTTCGGCGAACATCTCGTTCAGCGGATGATCGAAGACCACATAGTTGTCCTTTCCCGCTTCCTTCGCTTTGTACATCGCAATGTCTGCGCGTTTGACGAGTTCCATCATATCATTGCCATGATCGGGATATAAGCTGACGCCGACGCTAATGCTGATATGAATCATCGTGTTCTCCACATCCACTGCTTCCTTGAAGCAGGATAACACGCTGCCCGCCGCGTCATGGATATGCCCCTGCTCCTCTAGTGAATGCCATACGATAATGAACTCATCTCCGCCGAATCGGTATACGTCACCTTGACGGCCGACGATTGCCCTTAAACGCTCGCTTGCCTTCAAGATGAGCCGGTCGCCGAATCCATGCCCCATCGTATCGTTAATATATTTGAAGTTGTCTATATCGACGAACAGCAACGCTGCTTGGCCCGATCTACCGGCAAGGAAAGAACTCGATACATTCTCGTACAGCGCCAGCTTATTCGGCAGACCTGTCAACAGATCGTGGTAGGCCAAATGCTGCATCTTCTCTTCGCTTTCCCTCAGCTTCTTCTGATTATCGATAACGAATTCGTATTGCTGCCGCAGCTCGTCCTCGGTCGCCGTAATCTCCTCGTAAGCGGACTCCAGCTCATCGTGGGCCTGCACCATTTCGCGATAAGCAAGCTCCAGCTTCTCTTCCATCCTCTTGATGCGCTTAAGCGTCCGCCATATGAGCCCGAAGACGAGCAGCGCGGTAACGAGGATGAAGAACCACCCTTTAATCATATTAATGCTTGCGAGCCAATCGGCATCGTCCGTAATAGCCGATACAGCCCGATCCGTAAGCAAGATCCACAAACTCCCGACTATAAAATATATGCCTGCAATCCGCAGTGAGCCTTGCAACGGGCTGAAGGAGCGCTTGTCTCCCCATCCCTTGCCTAGCTTCTCATAAGCTTCATTTCTTATTGGATGGGTACTCTTGTCTTTTTTTCTATGCAGCATGTGGCCCTCTCCCATTCGGTAAACAGTATGTACTGTTAAAATTTTCTACAAAATTACCGAAATTCCTCCATTATTCTCTTTTTTACGCAAATAAAAAGAAGGAACCGTGTCCAAATTGGACAAGTCCCCCTCCACTTCCATGCTATGACGCTTACGTTAAGCGTTTAAAATACGGATAATCCATCGTTTGCTGAATATCTGCCGCAACAGCCTCGCCCCAGATCGATTCGATGAAAAACAATCCCAAATCGACGGATGCCGTAATTCCTCCACCCGTAAAAATGGTGCCGTCCCGCACATATCTCTCCTTCACCGCAGTGTCGCAATAAGGAACAAGCAGCTCGATTGCGTTCGGATTCGTTGTCGCCCGCTTCCCTGCGAGCAAGCCCGCAGCGCCAAGTAGAACCGCTCCCGTACAGACGGAAGCCTTATATTCGGCTCCTTCGGCCGTCCGCAGCCACTCGATGAACGAAGCGTCGCCAACGAGTCTCCTCGTCCCCATTCCTCCAGGAATGAACACGACATCGTAATCGCCCAAATTCGGCAAAACAAGATCGGCCTTTACGCGCATGCCGCGATCATCCGTAATCTCTTCCGCAGCCGCGCAATAATCCCAAGTCATATTTTCCACAATGCCGCGTTTCTTCAGCCAAGTGACCGCATTATGGAAGCCGCTGAAGTCAAGCGTCGTCATGTCGTCGAATAATATAAAAGCAAGCCGCATCTTAATGTTCCTCCCGCACAGCAAATATGGAATCGATAATAACGGGCAGCCCGCCTCGCAAGGATACCGCTCCGAATACGGAGCGAGCATGTACGCCTCTATCCCCGAACACTTCGGCCATTAGATCGGAGAAGCCGTCGAGCACCTTATGATGCTCCTCGAACTCCGCGCTTGCGTTGATGAAGCCTTGCGCCTTCACGACGCGCGCCACTTTGTCCAATGAGCCAAGATAGGACTGGACGACGGCCAATATCTCAATCGCCGTCTCTCTCGCATACTTGTAGCCTTCCTCCGTCGTATAATGGATACCCAGCTTCCCTCTTGCTCCGCTGCTTGGTCCTTTGCCCGATACGAACAACAGTCCGCCTTCCAGGACGCAGTTCGCGTAGCTCGCTGCCGGTTCGCTGGCAGGCGGCAGCTTGATGCCTAACCTCTCCAACCTAGATCCCGTATCCTCTATCTGTACATCGTTACCCACGCCGTTGTCCCCCTTCACCCTTCTCTATTGCCGATTGCTTAAATCACAGTCTATACTACAATTGACCCTTAACAAAGTGTCAGTCAACCACTCTTTTTAGTGGTCAGATTGACTGAAGCGGAGGCAATTACCCCATGGATATAACGCTTCATCCGAACGATACAGGAGCGCTATACTTACAGCTTTACAAGCGTATCAAGACACTTATTCAGGATGGCATCGTACAAAACGGAACAAAGCTTCCCTCGGTGAGGACGTTGTGCAAGCAACTAGGCGTCAGCAAAACGACCGTCGAGACCGCCTATCAGATGCTGCTGGAGGAAGGTTACGCGGCGAGCAAACCTCGCTCCGGCCTATATGTGATTCATCACCATTATGGACAGCACCCGCGCGTGAGCTCATATCCGCACAATAACGAACCTGCGAGACAGCAGTACGAGCAAAACGCAAAGCCGCAGGACGCAGTGATCGATTTCAGCCTATTGACCGTCGACGGCGAGTCGTTCCCGCTCCGCCAGTGGCGATCCGCCCTAGCCGAATCGCTTGCGGCAAACAGCCGCTTCATTCACGAATACGGTGAACCGCAAGGCGAACACAGCTTGCGTGAACAGCTTGCGCGCTACTTGACGAATTCGAGGGGAGCGGTTTGTACGGCCGAACAGATCGTCGTCGGCACGGGCATTTCGAACAGCATCCATGTGCTGTCAAGGCTGCTTGGAGAAGGACTGTCCGTTGGTGTAGAAGCGTATGGCATTGCTCAGGTGAGGACGATTTTCGAACAAAATCAATTAAAGCTTATCCCGATTCAAGGCGAAGGCGAACATCACGAATTGACCTTCGAGCAATTGGAACGCAGCACGCTACAGGCGCTCTACCTAACCCCGTCGCATCGTCCCGCGGGTAGTCCGCTTCCCTACAAAACGCGGCAACAGCTTCTGCAATGGGCACAGGCAAGCGGCAGTTATATCATCGAAGACGATTATGACGGGGAATTCCGTTATTACGGCAAAACAATCCCTTCTCTGCAAGGGATGGACCGCCACGACTCCGTTATCTATTTAGGCACATTCTCCAAGTCGTTCACGCCCGCGCTGCGGATGAGCTACATGGTGCTCCCGCCAAAGCTTATGGAGAAGCTAAACGATCTAACGCATATTCTGACATGCCCGTCGCGAATCGATCAGTGGGCGATGGAGCTGTTCATGGAGAAAGGCCATTGGTATCGTCATATTCGCAAAATGAGGCAGGTGTATCGGAGAAAGCATGAGCGGCTGATCGCATGCATCGAACGCTGCTTGCCGGGCAAAGCGCTAGTAACAAGCGATCATGCCGGGCTGCATATCGAGCTGACGCTGGAAGCGAGCTGCAGCGCCGAGCGGCTCATCGAGCTTGCGGCAGCCGCAGGGGTTCGCGTCTACGGTCTGCAAAACCCGGACCTACCCGGACTTAACGACAAGCCTAAGTTGTACCTGGGCTTCGGAGGCATTACTGACAGCGAGATGTCGCACGGCATTCAATTGTTAAGCGAAGCATGGTCGCCTACATGGCGTCATTAATAAAAAAAGCGATATGGCCCAAGAGCGGCATATCGCTTGCTTCGTATTATTTTTTTCTAAGTCGAATAACGAGATAAATGACCTCTACAATAAGACCGACGGCGAATCCGGCTGCAATCAACTCCATAAACACAAGAATGCTGATGAGATCCTCCCAGCCGGTCATATCTCTAGAATAAACAGCCATTCCGATTAGACCCGCCGCGAGTCCGGCAGTCGAGCATAACGCCAGCTTACGCGCGCCCAGCCATCCGAAGAAGCCGAACAGAAACGATAAGCCCGTGCCTAACAGCAGAAATCTGAACGCATACACTCCCGTGAATGTCTGCTCCATAAGGACGAACCGTATAAGCCATAGCAGCAAGGTTGCCGTAAGCGACGATATGCCCGCCCATAACCACCAACGACTGCTTCTTGCAGCAGGAAGCCAACGCATAACTACTGCCCCTCTCTCGAAACGCTTTTTCTTGATGCATCTATAAGACGTATCTCGCGTAGCAATTGTTTCGGGATTAGGCTCGAAGCCCGGCGACCTTGCGGTACTTCATGTAGGAGACCACACGCCAAGGCAATACATAGGAGAACGCAACGAGCATGAACAAGGCGCCCAACGTCGAAGCATTAACCATATCAAGGTAGCCGCGAAGGGCGAATCGGATCGCAAGGACAGCTAAAAATGCAATAATAAAGCCCATATTTTTCGTTGCGTAAATTTGGTTGTCGTCGCGAATCTCATAGTTCGTTGTCCATATGAGCGGCAGTGACAATACAATACCCAGAACGACGGCAATAATCCAATCATACATCGGTGCATGTACGTCCGAATTCATGAACAGGGTCACGCCCGGCAGCATGAACAACAGCGGCATTAACAGACGTTTCCCTCCGAGCACCGGCCTGTAGAAAGCTCTTGTTCGCCTCCATAATACGAATACAGCAATCACCAAAATCATTACATACATTTCGTTCACGTCTTCACCGCTTTCCGCTCTATTTTTATCCTCAACCAGTATACATGGATTAGGTTATTTTAGAAATATTTATATACGCAAAAAAATAGAGCATCATAAGATGCTCCTAACGAATAACGATGATGTTGCTTGCTACATCTGACGACGTCTTACCGTATTCAGTTCCATCTCGTTCTGATGCCATTCCTTAATAATATGCTGATAAAAATGGCTCTCTTGCGAGCTTAAGCCCCGCTTATTGCTCTTCACGGCAAACTTCTCGATGCGCTTCTTCAAAATCTCGTTGCGACGACCCAACAAATCCGAATAAGTCAAGTAAAATCAGCCTCCAGCAGTCGTATTTTGTCTCGTCTCGATTAAGTATATCGGAATAACCGGGGATTGAAAAACCGCATATGATCGCTATTATCCGCAAATATCCGCCTCAGCGTCTCTCCTCCAAAGAGAGCAAATCGTATTCTAAAATATCCTTCCCGATTCGCAGTCTCACGATAGGAGGGCAGCCTATTTTCAGCTAATAGAGTAGAATCGTCCAAGCCGTTTGGCAACCTTTTCATAGAATATATGAATCTATTGAAAGGTTGTGAGATTAGATGGCTGTGTACAAATTTTCAACAGGCCCCGTCGAGAACTCCGTTAATGTCGACGATTCGTTCACGCCGCCGGGCGCGTCGAGCTTCGTCTTCGTCAAGGCTCTCAACAACAGTACTTGCAATAACGTAAGGGTACGCGTGAAGCTGTTTCAATTAAACGGAAGGAAGCGGCTCGTGAGCAATCAGTCATTTACATTGAGAAGATTCGAATCAAACTTCGTCATTCTCGACGTTGCAACAATCGCGCAATACGAGGTGCAAATCTTCACCAGCAACAAGAACGTGCTCGTCTCCGCCTGGGGCAAAAACGCGGACGGCCAGCTCGTTGCTGCTCAGCGCTTCACTCAACAGGAGCTTACCAAAGGCACCTTCAAGGGCTAACAAAACGAACCACGATGAAATGGCTGTGCAGGCTCTCCCTCCTGTGCCGCCATTTTTTCGCGTTTAGTGATATAATCTAGGGTAGCCGGAAGACGCCGTTCTTTGGCGGCCGAAGCTATTTTTCATAGTGAAACAAATGGGAGATTATTCGAACATGGATAACTTGTATAGGATAGATAACAATCAATGGAATATGCTTGTTCAAGACGTAAGCGACAGCTTCGACGATGGGACCATTAAGCGCGGATATGCTTATTACAGACAGGGGCGGGTGCTTCATATCGCGATGAGCGCGCCGCAGCAAATAGAGGGAATCGTCGAGGGGAACGACAATTATAGGGTCGAGATCAACCTCGATTTTTTCACGCTGAGCAGCTGTTCGTGTCCGGTAGGCGGCAACTGCAAGCATCAATTCGCGATTCTGCTCGAGTACGCCCGGCTGCAGAACCGATCCGTCGAGACGCTTGTGAACGCTGGACAGCATGTTTTCAGCCAGCCTTCGCCGCGATCCGCAACTACATTCGCGGCATCCGTACGCAAACGGCAGCCTCTTGCCAATAAGCCAGCCGTCTTATCGGCAGCAGAACTGACGGGCAAGGGCAGCATGCTTGCTCAGATGACGATCGCCCAGTGGCATGAATGGTTCGCCCATTGCACGGCAGGACTTGAGGAGAAGACGCGGAACGGACAATACGTGCAAGATTCACTAAAGGCCATTATGTCTCACAAGCCCCCGCTCTCGCCCGTACTGGAGCAGCTTCTTCGTCTGAACGCCCGGCTCTTCGTCCTTCAAGCGCTGACGAAGCCGATGACGAACTCCTCCATGCCGAGCCATTTCTATATGGGTTTCTTCACGAATTCGGCCGCTATCGATCTAGAGAAAGAAATGATGGGCGTATTGGATTCGAATCTTCCCATCCAAGCTGAACCTGAGCAATGGGATCGCGTCAAGGAGACACTCGCTATTATTCGCCGCGCCATGCTCGTCCAATCACGCATTCAGCAAGCTGCGGTCAGCTTCTACTTCCAGCTGTGGACGGAGTGGCTGACACCGAATATGAACGGCGCAGCGCTTTATGAGGAAGAGCTTCGAGAGCTGATGGTTGCTTCCGAAGCGTTGGGAGGCGAGCTCCGCCAATATCCGTGGCTGATTGCGCAGAGTTGGATGTCGTTTAGCTTATCCGAGGACGAGAAGGCTTGGGAGCTGCTGGGCACGATCAAGCGGTCCGATGGCAGTTCCGATGATCTGTTTCGATTCCTGCATGCCCTCATTAAAGATAAGCATTGGGATCGATTGATCCGTTGGCTGTCATGGTTCGGTTCGAACATCGTAGGCTTAGTCACCCATGCCGAGCAATTGTATTCGCATCTATGGGACGAGGTGCTTCTCCATCGTCCAGACGCCGAACCGCTCATGTGGCATGCGCTGAAGCAACGACTGCCAGCCAGCCAGGAGGCTTATGAGGACAAGCTGCTCGCTTACGGCAAGCTGCGCGAATGGATGGACTTCCAGATGAGCGCGGGCAGAGAACCGCTCGATTATCGCGTCTCGGAATTCGCGGATATCGAGCGCAACGATCCAAAGCTGCTGCTCCCCTTCTACCACCAAGCCGTGGAGCGGTACGTTCTGCTCAAGAACAGAGCCGATTACAAGCAGGCGGTCAAGCTGCTTAAGAGGCTCGCCAAGCTATATAATAAGCTGAAACGAGAGGATAGATGGGAGCTGTTCTTGAACTCGTTCCTCGAGCGGCATAGCAGGCTGCGCGCCTTATCAGAGGAATTGAGGAAAGGAAAGCTGATACCATGAGTACGAACATGAACATGAGCATCCAAGTAGACATGATCAAGGTTACCGTTACAATAACGACACAGGGCGACGCCCTCTTATACGGATATAGAGCGAATCGCAACACCGCTATGAGCGGCTTGGCGCTTAAGCACCGCTTATTTGCCTGGCATGAGCCGTCCTTCTATGGAACAGAGCTTGAAGTCATGCAGGTACAGCATACCGAGCTCATTCTGCTGCCTGCCGAGCAGGTGCTACCGTTCTTCGCCGAGCTGGAGCTTCTCTCTTCGATTGAATGGGAATGGGCCGGACATGGCCCCGCGCTCGTTCGGCTGGCGCCAGTGCTGACGGCATGTCTGGAGGAAAAGCGATATATTCCGAGTCTCCCTGCCTTCCAGGAAGGCAAGCTGGAATGGTCGTGGGACCATATAGACGCGCAAGGGATACAGGATCAATCGCAGGCGCATGAGGATCAGGATGAGGATACGCTTACCGAAGGGCTTCGAGCGTCATTCTCGGCCGCCGTATTCGGTCGCTTCTATGCTACCGAAGCCGAGCAAACCGATCTGCACCGGGAATTTCCGCTCTTATTCGCGGAAGATCGCACGGCGGCTGCCGGGATGGACGAGCAGGCTTGGCTCATTGCGGTCGGCTGGAGAGCCGATTCGGCGCCGTTCAGGCCGCTATTGCAATTGCTGGAGCCGGGCGAGGAGGAGCTGGACTGGCGGCTTCGGCTTGTGCTGCAGGACAAGCTGGACCCTGCGGCGATTACGCCAATCCGCCTGACAGGGAATGGCAGCGCGTTAGGTTCTTGGCCGGCGTCATGGACGGGCTTCGTGCAAGAGCGATCGGCTGGCTGGCTGGAGCATCTGCGCGCTTGCCTGCCTGCTGAGCAACTTGCGGGCGCGGGCGCACACGACGATGATCTGCTTAGCGCTCCGTTATCGGACGAAGCCGCTTGGCAGTTTCTAACGACGGACAGCAAGCGTCTGCTCGAAGCCGGCTGGCAAGTGCTGCTTCCCGCCTGGTGGGAGGCGGCGAGCAAGAAGAAGCCGCGGCTGCGCGCCAAAGTGAAAGACGGCGCGGGGCGCGGGGCGAACAAGTCGCAGTCGCTGTTCGGCCTCGACTCGCTCGTCGACTTCGACTGGCGAATCGCAATCGGCGAAGCCGATCTCACCGAGGAAGAGTTCGCCGCGCTCGTCGCACGCAACGAACGCCTCGTCCGCTTCCGCGGGCAATGGATTTCGCTTGACCCTGCCCTGCTGTCGCAGATTCGCAAGCTGATGGCCAGCGTGGATCGGACGGAAGGATTATCCTTCCAGGACGTATTGCAGCTGCATCTGCTTGGCAACGGCGGCGCGAGCAGCCCTGAAGAAGAGGCGGCTGCAGCGGCGGACAACGCGGCCCGCATCCAGCTCGAGGTTGAGCTTAACGAGCATCTCGTCAAACTCATCGGTCAGCTCGGCGCGCAATCCGAGCTGCCGCCTCTTGAGCCGCCGGCCGGGCTGCGCGCCGAGCTGCGGACTTATCAGCGGGAAGGCTACGCATGGCTTTCCTTCCTGAGACGCTTCGGTCTCGGCGCCTGTCTCGCCGACGACATGGGCCTGGGCAAGACGGTACAGCTGATCGCGTACTTGCTGCATATGAAGGAAACGGGAGCGCTGGAAGACGGCGCTCCCCCGGCTCTTATCATCTGCCCGACATCCGTACTCGGCAACTGGCAGAAAGAAATTACGCGCTTCGCCCCGTCGCTCAGCGTCACGCTCCACTACGGCGGCAGGCGCAACAGCGGCGACGACTTCCTTGCGCAGACTCAGCAAGCGGATATCGTGCTGACCTCTTATGCGACGGCCACGCTTGATCAAGAGCTGCTGCAGTCCATTAACTGGGCTGCAATCTGCCTTGACGAAGCGCAGAACATTAAGAACGCTCAGACGAAGCAATCGTTGGCCGTTCGCGGCATGAAGGCCAAGCATCGCATCGCCCTTACAGGCACGCCGATCGAGAACCGGCTGAGCGAGCTATGGTCGATCTACGACTTCATCAATCCCGGCTTCCTCGGCAGCGCGGCCGGCTTCCAGCAGCGTTTCGTCAAGGCAATCGAAACCGAGCGCGACGAGAAACGGATGGCTGACCTGCAGAAGCTCGTTAAGCCGTTCATGCTTCGCCGCAAGAAGAAGGATCCCGCGATCCAGCTCGACTTGCCGGATAAGAACGAGATGAAGACGTACATTCATCTCACGGCCGAGCAAGGCGCACTATATGACCAGAGCGTGAATCAGCTCATGGACCGCATGCAGAAGCTTGAGGGCATCGAGCGGAAAGGCGCGATTCTCGCCGCGCTCACCCAGCTCAAGCAACTATGCGATCACCCGCTGCTGCTGACGAAGGAGAGAACGGCGGCAGCAATCGGCGAAGCCGCTGCCGATGCTCCGCTTGATACGGAAGCGCTCATCAGCCGCTCCTCCAAGCTGGAGCGTCTGCTCGCGATGGTTCGCGAGCTGCGCGACGAGGGCGAGCGCTGCCTCATCTTCACGCAATATGTGGGCATGGGACAGATGCTGCAGCAGGTGCTCCGGCAGGAGCTGCAGCAGCCGGTGCTGTACTTGAACGGCAGTACGTCCAAGTCCGCGCGCGATCGAATGATCGAGCAATTCCAATCGCAGACCCTGCCCCCTGAGGAGCAGCCGAACGTATTCATCCTATCGATCAAGGCTGGAGGCGTCGGCCTCAATCTGACGGCAGCGAACCATGTCTTCCACTTCGACCGCTGGTGGAATCCGGCCGTCGAGAACCAAGCGACCGACCGCGCATACCGGATGGGCCAGACCCGAGATGTACAGGTGCATAAGTTCATCTCGCTCGGTACGCTCGAGGAGCGGATCGACGAAATGCTCGAGAGCAAGCAGCAGCTTAGCGACACGATCATCACAAGCTCCGAAGGCTGGATTACCGAGCTATCGACCGATGCGCTGCGCGACCTCTTCACGCTGCGGCATGATTTCGCCGAATAAACATGAAAACGGGATGGAGCAGACATTATTCTGCTCCATCCCATTTCTATTTGGCATATGCGTACTCACATTTTGAATGGATTACATACAATCAAAATGCTAGGAATGAGAAGATAGCAGGCTTTGATTGGGTTTTGTACAGTCAAATGCACGAAATAAATCTACTGATGGCTAAAATGCCTGCTTTGGCTGTATGTTTTCCACTAAAAAGTAACTTAATGGAATATTGGAAGCGATTAGACTGTATGAAATACAGGCTAACGTAACCTCAGTAAAATTAGCCAGCTTCCCTGCCAGACTTCGCCTTCCCAGCGAAGCTGAACTGGAACGAGGTTCCCGCCCCTACTCTGCTTTGAATATCGATCTTGCCGTTCATCTTCTTAATAATCCCAAACGACACCATCGTCCCAAGGCCTGTCCCTTTCTCCTTTGTCGAATAATAGGGTGTGCCGAGCCTCCGTATTTGTTCCTGCGTCATGCCGCAGCCGGTATCGTTAATGCTAATAAGCAGTTGGTCTTGATATTTTTCCGATCTGATCTCGAGCAGACCGCCGCCCGGCATCGCCTCAATCGCATTTTTGCCAATATTGATCATCGCTTGGCGGAACTTGTATCGATCCCCGGCAACAAAGAGCGGCTGCTCCTCAGCTGTGTACTCTTTAATCTGAATGTTGTTATAGTTCGCATAAGTGAGCAGCACATTCGACAAATAATGAACCTCTTCATTTAAGTCGATATTTTCGACCGTCTCGGGATCGGGCTTGGCCAGCGTCAAGTAATCGGTGATGATCAGCTGCGCGCGATCTAATTCTTCCAAGCTGATTTTTTTGTAAAACTCTTTCTTCTGCTGGCTTAAGTTAGCCGTTCCGAGCAGTTCGATGAACCCTCTGACGGTCGTAAGCGGGTTGCGAATCTCGTGAGCGACGGAGGCGGCCATGTCGCCGACGATCTTCATTTTCTCGCTGCGAATAACCTCTTCCTGCATGTAAAAATATTTGCCGAGAATCTCGATTAAATAAATGCCGATTCCGATAATGACGCCTTGCAGCAGATAGGTTTCCAATGTCTCTATCGGCTTCTTGTAAAGCAATTCGAGACTTCCGATCATCGAGAGGTAGAGAGAGAATGTAATAAGTTTAATGGAAGTACATAACAAAATGGCAGCCATAATCTTATGCGGCAGCTTGAGCGCTTGATAACGCTTGTTAATCCCATAGACGACAATCAGACTCGGCAGCAGCGCGAATAAATAAAACAGCTCGTTCGGATTGCCTGACAAATACCGAAAGATCAGCAATGTCGCATATAACAACAACGCGACGGGCATCCCGCCGTATAGCGAGCCGATTGCTAAAGGGATAGAGCGAAAATCGTATGTAAGGCCGTGGATATGGATGGGAAAGGACATCGTCGTAATAAGCGCAATCGCAAAAAGAATATAGAGAAGAAACCGATAGAGCAGCAATTTGCCCTTTACTCTGAAAATATACGGATAAAACACGAGCGGGGAAAAAATAAGAAAAATATTAAGAATAAAATCTTTGAATTGAGCGACCATGACTTCCCCCAGCCCTATACCTATTTAACCTAAATATATCATAAAAGGACTCGGTTGGATGCATCTTTTCGGCAACAAAAAAAGCAGTCCGCAGTCTATATCCAGACTGTCAGAACCGCTTCTTTTTGAGGGCCTATCTTAGTCGCCCAGCTAGTGCTTCCGCTTGTAATACGTTATCGCTAGCGCAAGTGCCAGAACGGAGCCTTTCACAATATCCATCGCATAATAGGGAACGGAAAGCATAACAAGTCCGTTGGACAAAATGCCGATAAGCACCGCGCCCGCGAACGTGCCGAACGCATTAGGCTTGCCGGCGCCGAATACGGAGTAGCCGATGAACGCCGCCGCAACCGCGTCCATTAAGTACGAGCCGCCTGAATTAACCTCTGCATTCATGACGCGCGCACCGAGTATGATCCCGCCGACTGCCGCGAACAACGCCGATACGAGATAAGCGATCAAGCGGTACTTGCCCACCGCGATGCCTGACAGCTTAGCCGCTTCCGGGTTGCCGCCAATCATATACATATAACGGCCATGCTTCGTGTACGTCAGGAATAGATGTACGACGATGACTACAAGCAGCATAATAATGATGATCCACGGTACTTCGCCCAGCTTGCCGAAGGAATCGGGAATAACGCCCGTGGCGAAATCGCCGTTTGGCATAATCATATTTTGCGAGATCGTCGCGCCCTTGGTGTATGTCAGCGCCACGCCTTGGAAGATGAACATCGTCGCCAGCGTCATCAACATATCTTGTATCTTGAAGTTGATTACAAGAAACGCGTTAATCAAGCCGATAACGAGACAGAAGGCGATCGTGATCGCGATGCCGACGCCGATGTTCTGCCCATGCCAGACGAACATGGAAATGACGAGCGCGTTGGCAACAGAAGCCGTCGAGCCGACCGATAAGTCGAAGCCCCCGACCGACAGCGATACCGTAAGTCCGGTTGCGATAATCGTTACAATAGCAATCGAACGCAAAATGTTAATAATATTAGCGCCGTTCAAGAAGTTGTCCGTCATTGTGCCGAACACGGCTATGAGCAGCAAAATCGTAATCAACGTACCGTATTTATAGAGAAAGTCAAAGAAATTAAACCCTTTCGTGCTCCGATCGGCATTCGCTTCGGCAGCTTTCATGTCAACAAGCCTCCAGTGCTGTATAGCAAAATCTCTTCCTCATTCGTATGCTTCGTCTCCAGCTCTTTAATGACGCCTCCGTCATACATGATGTACATGCGGTCGGTGATGCCCATCATCTCGGACATTTCGCTGGAGGCGTACAGTATGCATTTGCCGCGGCTAGCCAGCTCGGCTACCAGCTCGTAGATGTCTCGCTTCGCGCCTACATCCACCCCTTTGGTCGGCTCGTCGAAAATGTAGACGTCAGCGTCGACGAGCAGCCATTTGCCAATCGCGACCTTCTGCTGATTGCCGCCCGACAGATTGCGAACCTTCGCCGCTCCGCTTGGCGTCTTAATGCCAAGATCGGCAATGATTGCCGTCGCGGCTTTTTTCTCCTTCGCCGCGCTCAGCCATGAACCCCATTTGGTGAATCGGGACAGAACCGATGCCGTAATGTTGTCGGACACCGACTCATCGACGAAGACTCCTTCACGCCGACGCTCCTCAGGTACAAGCGCCAGACCGTTCTTCACCGCTTCATGCGGCGAACGAATCCGCAGCTTGCGCCCTTGCAGATACGTATCGCCTGTCGATGTCGATGACGCACCGAACAAGGCGCGGCAAAGCTCCGTCTTGCCTGCTCCGACGAGACCTGCGAGGCCGACGATCTCGCCTTTGCGAATGAATAGCTCGACGTTCTTCACCTTGTCCGTATCGTTGATCGACTTCGCCTCGAACCACTTCTCCCCTATCGCTCTCTCCGACTTCGGGAATTGTCCGTCCAGCTTCGCGCCTAGCATATGCTCAACGACCTGCTGCTGGCTGAGCCGCTTGATTTCGTCTCTTATGACAAGCTTCCCGTCACGCATGATCGTAATGTCATCGCATATTTCATACAGCTCCGGCAGACGGTGGGAGATAAAGATAATGCCTACTCCTTCCGACTTAAGCTGCCGCACTAAGCGGAACAGCTGCTCCGTCTCGCTATGGCTAAGCGGCGCGGTCGGCTCGTCCAATACGAGGAAGCGGCATTCCATCGACACTGCCCGGGCGATCAAAACCATCTGCTTCTCCGCAAGCGTCAGCTCTTGGACAAGCTTGCGTGTCGGCACCTTCACATTCAGACGGTCCAGCACAGCCTGCGCCGAGCTGTGAAGCTGCTTCCAACCAATGAGATGCCGTCCCTTCATGTTATGGACGGTTTGTTCCATCATAATATTTTCGCCGACGGTCAGGTTAGGAATAAGGACGGTATCCACTTCTTGATAGACAATCTGAATGCCGTTATCCTTCGCGTCCTTCGGCGACCGAATAGGCGCTTGCTTGCCGTCCAGCCATATATCGCCCGTGTAGTGATTATACGCGCCCGAGAGCACCTTCATCAGCGTTGATTTCCCTGCCCCGTTCGCGCCGATTAAGGCATGAGCCCGTCCCGCCAACGTGTGGAAGTCAACGTCGGTTAACGCCTTTACACCGGGAAACTCGATCGAGATCCGTTTCATTTCAAGCTTGCTTGCTTGTCGCTCTGTCAACTGCCCTACCTTCCTCTCCAAACAGGATAGAGCGCCCCCATCCGAATGGACAAGGGCGCTTTCCTTAAGCTTCATGCAGCTAGTGATAGCTGTATCATTATTCGATATGGCTGCTTTCGTCTATTTGCCGTTTGCGGCTTTCAACGATTTAATCCAGTCCTCTTCAAAAGCATCCGTCGTTCCCCAGCCAGGGATGACCTCGGCAAGCGTAACCATGTTGACAGGGTTAGCCGACGTCTTCAATGTTTCTTGGTCAATCAACGCCGCTTCCAAGTTGTACGATGCAGGCGTTTCTTCGCCAGCCAGCTTCTTCGCAAGCAATCTTACGTTCACCGCGCCGATCATCTTCGGATCAACCGCAGCAGTGGATGCCCAAGGGCTGTTCTCTTCTTGCATAATTTGCAGGTCGGCGTTCGATACGTCGATGCCGTAAATCTTGATTTCCGTACGTCCCGCTTCGATCAGTGCTCTAGCTGCGCCGATTGCGAATGCATCCCATGTTGCGAAGATCGCGTCGATCTCGCCTTTCGGATATTTCGTCAGCATTGCCGCTACCGCGTTTTGCGTGTCAACCGATGTGTTCGCGTTCGCAACGCCGAAACGGTCAACTTCCTTAATGTTCGGATATTTGGCAAGCGTATCCGTGTATACCTTGTTGCGGCGAACCATTGGAGGGAAGCCGTCTACCCAAAGGTATACGATCTTAGCATCCTCGCCTTGCTCTTTCACGAGATTGTCTAGGGCGAATTGCGCGAGCGCTTCGTCGTCTTGCGAAGTAAGCGTAACGCCGGATACGCCGGACAGTTCTCCCACGGAATCGAAAGCAACGACTTCGATGCCTTTATCTCTTAGCTTCTGTACAGCTTTCACTGTCGCAGGGTCATCGCCGTGAGAAACGACTACGCCGTCTACGTCGCTGTTCGCCGCTTGGTCAAGCGCGTCAAGGAACTTTACCGTGTCGCCGTTCGCCGAGAACGTGTCGACGCTGAATCCAAGCGCTTCGCCCTCTTGCTTTGCGCCAGCAAGGAATTGCGCCGTATGATCGTCTCCGCCGATCTTGCGGATTACTTTCAGTTTTATATCGCCTTTATCGGCCAGTGCCGCAGGAACGTCTACCTTCTCTACATTAGCAGATTGGTTATTGCCGCCTGCTGCATCGTTTGCGTTGTTGTTCTTCGCTTGTCCGCAGCCCGTTGCTACGATAACGACGGCCAGCATCAGACCAAGCATAGAACGAAGTTTCTTGTTGTTCATTTTGTTTTCTCCCCTTGTATCTATAAATGAATATATTAATACAAGTAATCCTATCGGATATTATTAAGAACGTCAATAGATTATGTATGAATTATTTGTAAAAATAATAAATTTGCCACGATTTCGTTCACACAATCCTCATTATACCTCAAAAATGCCTTATAAGACGAAAAAAAATTCCCGAACCATGAAGAATGTTCGGGAAGTTTGTAGAATGGAGTCTATTAATTCGCGTTACCAGCTATTCCGATCGTCACGATCTGGTACGGCTGAACCTTCAATGAAGGCTGGCCGGAGCTATTCGCTTCAAGCACGGCACCTTGCGTTTCCAAGATGTCGCTGCTGTATGGCGAGCTAGCGTTATGAAGAGACAAGGCCGTCTCGTTCGCTCCCATGTTGAACCAGCGCAGCATGACATCGTCGCTGCCCGGCTTCAGCTTCATGGAAGAGAAAGCGAGCTCGCTGCCTGCTTCCCAGCGGATTGGCGCATGCGCCGGCGCAACCGCGCCTTCGTGTACGCCCGTCTGGCTGGCTGTCCACGGCACTTGGAACTGGTAAGCAGCTGCGTAAGCGCCGCCGTTCATACCATTGCCATCATGCGGTATCAAGCATAGCTCTACAGTGCTCTCGCCCAGGCATTGCGCCTCCGGCGTCGGGAAGTAACCCCAGTCGCCAAGCTCTCCGACTGCCCGCAGCAGCGTAACCGCGATCGTGTTGCGGCCGTCCCTCAGCACCTCGTACTCGTTCAAGCCGAGGTTCGCAACGGTCAATCCCGCATCGACGCCGCTTACGTCGACGAATGCTTGCTGATGCTGGGCGTTGCTTGGATTGCTCCATTCCGGCGCAGGTTCGTTGCCGCGCTCCGCGATTTCGAACATCGAATCTACCCGGTGCGTGCTCGCTTCCAGATCGGTAGGGAATAACGCCCGGAGGCGGTGATCCTTCGCTTTATTATCAAAGGCAGCTTTGACGTCCAGCCCTTTGCCGCTGCGCTCCAAGGACAGCACCGTACGAATCGTCATCGTCACCATCTCCTTCGAGCGGCCCGACTTGCGTTCAGGATAGTAGATCAGCTCGCGCTGCTCCTCATCCAGCTTGCTCTCCGCCGATGCCGGCAGCTGCCAGTCATGCGTAATTTCGAAGGAAACGCGGTACGGCGTATCCTCTATCAGACGAATGCTCGCCTTCAAGCCTTTCGTCGTAAGCGCGGCTTCTCCATTCGGCTGCTTGTACATATATTCGTTGCCGATGTCGCCCGTATTCTCGTATACGCCAAGATCGCGGTACTTGGTGCCGCTCGCCTTATCCGTCAACGTGTAAGAACCGTCTTCCGCAATCGTGACCGATAGACGGTCATTTTCCATCGAAGCCGCTCCCGTCACCATGGAGGCGCGGTTAGCTTCATTCGTTGGCGCCGTTGCGTCGGCTTTGACCAAAGCATACGTCTTCCAGCCTAGCGCCGGTACTTGACCAGCCTCGAACGTCAGCTTCACCCGGCGGCACATGTACGGCTGGCGGAACTTATCGTCCGGCAAATCGTAGCCGAATTGCAGCCCGAGATCCTCCATGGTGTATGCCGTTTCCGTTCCCTCAGCATCGATGAGTACGCGACCAGATAGATCGGTCTCCTTCACGATTCGAGCGGCTTCCTCTAGGGTATAGCCGTCGCGGAAGTAGAGACGCAGCGCGTCGACCTCTACGGTCAGCACGCCCGAACGCTCCCAGCCCGTCGTATTGAATACGACGACAGGCAGCGCATCTTTGCCGTGTTTGCCGAAGCCCGTTGTATCAACCGCATCGGATAGCGCGGCTTTGCTGCTGTCGATGATCGATTCGGCGACATGGCGGCTTTTGTCAAAGCGGGTAACCATCTCGCGGTGAACCTCATCGACGCTGCAGCCGCAGATGCTGTCATGCGGATGGTTCTGCATTAATGTTTTCCAAGCGTAGGTAAACAGGTGATGCGGATAGGCCTGTCCCGTAAGCTTGGCTAATGCCGCCAGCGGCTCGGCAACCTTCTCCAGCATCGCTTGTCCGAGCTGATTCATCTGCTTCAGATAGACGCGGGCCGACGCCGTATTGACGAGCGTACCCCATCCGTCTGTCCGCTGGCTTCTCAGCTCGCCCTTAACCGAGGACAGCGCTTGATCCATCGATTGGTTAACAGCGACTAAATAATTTTCGAACGTCGAATGGATAAACTCCGTGTCCGGGTACAGCTGACGCGCCGTCTCCAGCGCTTCAGGCAGATCAAGCTGAATCGGCTGGTGATCGCAGCCGTTCATATACAGCAATTGGTTGGTGGATGCGTACTTCTCGGCGTCAGCCAGCTTCCGCTGCCAATAATCGGCTGCCTCTTGCTTATCGACCGGAACCTCGTTGCCGTTGGAATACCAGTTGGCGAACAGGATGCCGAGCACCTTGGAGCCGTCCGGCCCTTCCCACAGCAGCTCGGAGAACGACGACTCGTAGCCGCCGTCGGATACCGTGTTATTGAAGCCCGTCGGTTTCACGCCGCGTCCGAAGAACGCATTCGTAATGCCGGCTTGCAGCATTAATTGAGGCGTCTGCCCTGTTAGCCCAAACGTATCGGGGAAATAGCCGATTTTGGACGGCGTGCCGTATTGAAGCGCGTCTTGATGCCCGATCTGCATATTCCGTACGTTCGCTTCGCTGCTCGTAAGGAACGCGTCCTGCAAAATATACCAAGGGCCGATAATAATACGGCCTTCTTGAATGTATTTTTCGAGACGCTCGCGACGTTCGGGACGGACCTGCAAATAATCTTCCAAAATAATCGTTTGTCCATCCATATAGAAGCTTTTGTATGCCGGATCTTCTTCAAGCTTATCCAGCAGCGCATCCACCAGCTCGACAAGGCGGACGTGATGTTTCTCGTAAGGCAAATACCATTCCCGATCCCAATGCGTATGAGAGATAATATGCGCCGTGCGTTTTTTTGCCATGATGTTAATCGCCTCCACCGTTAGGAGCCTGCCGGCTCCCGCTTTATTCTCTTTTTGTTAGCTCATATATGCATTTACAGTTATCGCTATTCGGTGACTGCCACGTTTACCTCGTTCGGACGATAAACCGACAGCAGCCGTCCCTCGCGATCCGCGAAAAATAACACGCTGCGCTCTTTCTCCAGCTTGAACGCATAGGATACGCCAGTGCTCTCATCCTTCACGGCGATATCGGCGTCCCAAGCATACTCCGATACAAACGCATATAAATATCCGCTCTCGTAGCTAAGCTTCCGCCCATACACGCCAGACAGGTCGCCGCCGGACAACCATTCGAGGCCGCCCTTTGCGCCAGCCGCGTCAGCGGCGTAACGGTACAGCTTCACAAGCGGCTCAAGCCGATCGTTCAGCTCGACCGGAAGCGAACTCCAGAGGAATTTCCCTTTGCCAAGCGGCATTTCAAACAATTCGTATCCTCCAGCTCCGCTATTCCTTTGCTCCGCAGCGCCATTAACGGGCACTTCCTTCGCGATCTCCGCAATACGGCGATGGCCGAATGATACCGGCAGCGCTTCGCCAGCCAATACAAGCCTCTCCTCGCGCTGAACATTGCGAACGTCCGTTGCGCCTAGCTTGTCTTTCACGCGCCCCGTCACATGCCAGTAAGCGTCCAAGCTAAGCGGACCTGTTGCAAGCAGCGTAGCTCCGGTTTGCTCTGCAACGGCGAATAGCTGGCGGAGCGCCTCGCTGTCCACGTTATGCGCGCTTGGCAGAACGATTAGTTTCGCAGGCTGCGCCGTTAGATCGTCCAGATGATACTCCGATACGCCTCGGAACGGAAGGTTCAGCTCGTAAGACATTGCCCGCGTGAGGCGTGTCGTCCCTTCAAAAGCAAGCTTGCGATTCGAGAAGTCATTCGAATAAGGGAATACGACTGCAATATCCTCCAGCTCCCGATCTCCGAGCAAATGGCCGATTTCGCCGATGAACGCGCCGAAATCGTACGATACGTCGGCTTCCGGCTTCTCCGTGCCATCCGCGCGAAGCGCGCCGATCTGCGATTCGTTAGCGTTATCCATGTAGAAGTTCGTATTCCAAATCCATTGGATCGCGCCAGCGCCGCCCGTTGCAAAAGCGTATGCGTACTTACGCTCCAGGAAGCCGCGAAGCTCCTCCTCAGAACGTTTCGCCCTGCCGTCCGGCGTCTCCACGTACATAATGCCCGTTTCCTGAATGACATTCGGCTTATCCGCCGTCTTCGCGAAAATCCCGTCCCATAGCAGGTAATCGTTGAACCACCATGAATGAACGGTCGTATAATCGACCGCTTCCGCATAGAAGAACGGCGAAGGCCGCTGAGCGCCGAGCGCCTCGTCCTGTCCGACCGTCACTAGGTGGTTCGGACACAACTCCTTAATTGCCGCTGTCAACTCCGATGCCCATCTGTTGTGCATGTCCATCGAGAACAGCACGTAGTCGAGCCAGCGCGTACCTTTTTTCGCCGAATGAATGTCCTGAATGCTGAAGTTAATCTCTTCGGCCTCGGGAGGCTTAGCGGACGCAAAGTCAGGCAATTGCAGCGGCGTCAAGTTCCAGTGCTCTCTCAGCACATCGATTGAGCCGTGACGCTTCTCCAGCCATTCCGCGAATGCGGCCTGCTCGAACGGATCGCGGCATGATCTCGGTCCGTCGGAAAAAATCTGAGCTGGATCGAACATCGACGGCTCGTTAATTAAATCCCAGTCGATATTCGTTGTCTCGCGATGCCTGGAGACAATCGAGCGGATGAACCGCTTCTGCGCTTCCACACTGCGCGGATCAAGGTAAGGATTGAGTCCTTCCCAAGGCTCCGGCGTGAATGAGAAGAAGGTGAACGTCAACTGCAGATCATGACGCTTCGCCGTTAGGACGAAAGCATCGATCGCGCGCAGCACTTCCTCCGACGCATGGCCGTCAACCTGCATAATGTTGCGATAGGCCGTCCAGATGCCGGTGCGGATCCAGTTGATGCCGGCTTTTTTCATTTGGGCCATATCGCGATCCCAAACCGCCGCATTCGGCAGGAACAGGAATTTGCGCGCTACGTCGCTCGTCATGTACGTCATGCCGACGACCGGCATCGTCTTGCCGTTCTTTACGAAGAAGTCGCGTCCTGTTTGAATCGGTTCCCCTTGCTTCAGCAGCTCGTCGTCCCTGCCCCAGAAGCCTTGGTTCAGCACGCGAACTTCACCGCTAGGCGCAACAGCGCGGCAAGTAACAAGGTAATAACCGCTTGCGATATCGAAAGGCAGCGAAATGCGGATGATATTGTGCCAGTCCGTCACTTCTTCTTGCCAGGTTTTAGTCCATAAAGTGTCTGCTTCGCCTTCCCGTTGAACGGTTAGATCGAAGCTCCAAGTAGTTGACGCGCTTGCAGCGGAGCGACTTAGCTGCTGCGTTTGCAGCGTCAGCTGCGCCCGTTCGCCAGCCTCATAAGAAGCGTAATTCGGCTTCAACCATAATTCCGTCACGCCGCGAGCGGCGAATGCCGCCCATCTCGCCACATGCTCCGCGCCGCCGGCAGACCAGAAGTCGGCCGTAAGCGGCTGGCCGACGAACAGCCAGCGGCCGCCCTTGAACGGTCCGCCGACATGCTCCCAAAGCACAGCCGGAGCCGATACTTCGCGGCCTTCCGCGCTAATGCCTTTCAACAGCGGATAGACGCGCGTGTCCATCGGACCTGACGAGCCCATCTGATGCGGGAGATCGCTGCTCTTCGTAACATGCGGAACCAGATTCCACGTATCGTGAATCGGCAGCAAAGTCTCGCTGCCCTCGAACAACGGAATATCGCCCAGCGTTTGAAGCGATGTTGCGCGAGCGCCATCTACTCGAAGCGCTTCATGGATATGAAGCTGCTGATGGTAGGCGGTTTGCTCCGCTTCCACGATCCACTCGCCGCCTTCTTGGCGCACGGGATGCTTGAACGGCGCGCCGCCAATGCTAAGCAGGCTGCCTCCACGCTGCAAGAAGTCGATGATATCCGCCCACGCAGCCTTCGGGAAGTACGGCGCGTGCATATTAATGAAGCAGCCGCCTTCAGCCGCGCGAAGCGCGGCGCCAAGACCTTCTGCGTCTACTGCCGTTCCGATCTCCGTCAATGCCGTCAATGCCGCAGCCGCTTGTGCCGCATCCATTGCTCCGCTGATCGGGAACGCCGGATCGGCGAATAGGATGAATCGGCTCATCATAGAAGACCGTCCTTCATCGCTTTGTATACCAGCTGCGAGAACAAGCTGTTCGACCAAGCGAACCATTTTCGAGTGAAGATGGTCGGATCGTCGGAATGGAATCCTTCATGCATGAAGCCGGTATCCGCGTCGGTCGCTTCCAGCATATCGATCATCGCGAGCTTCTCTTCGTTCGTCGTTGCCGTCAAACCTTGCATGGACAGCGCCATATGCCAAATGTAGCCTGGAGGCGTGTGCGGGCTTCCGATTCCTTTGGCCGCTTTGCCTTCATAATAGAAAGGATTGCTGTGGCTAAGCGCGAATCTTCTTGTGTTCTGATACACCTTATCATCCGCAGTTACGTATCCGAGATACGGAATCGAGACGAGGCCCGGCGTGCCGGCGTCGTCCATCAGGCAATAATTGCCGAAGCCGTCCGTCTCGTAAGCATAGATAGGACCGAATTCTGGATGGCGATAGATGCCGTACAGTTGGATGCCATGATCGATGTCCGCTTCTAGGCGCTTCAACTTCGCAAGCAAGTCCATATCGCGGAATACCCACTCGGCGAACTCCTGCATTTGACGCAGCGTCACAACCGCGAACATATTGCCCGGAATGTTGTAGTGGAAGTCGCAAGCGTCGTCGCTCGAACGGAAGCCCGACCAGACCATGCCCGTATAGTTGACCGGCATGCCCAGTCCATCATTGCGTATCGAGTCCTCCTTGATGCCGTTATCCCGCGTGAAACGGTATGGAGATTTCTCGAAATGATGCTGCTCTGTTTTGAACAAATCATAGATCGTGATCATCGCTTGCTTGAAGCCGGCGTCGAAAATATCCGTAAGTCCCGTTTCTTTCCAATATTGATAAGCCAGTCGGATTACGAAGCAAAGCGAGTCGATTTCGAACTTGCGCTCCCATACCCATGGCGACATTTCCGTCTCGTCGGTCGTATTCCAGTGCCAATCGTTTGCCGTTTCGTTGAACGCGTTCGCGTAAGGGTCAATGCCGATATAAGCGATATGGCGTTTGATAAGGCCGCTGATAATACGTTGCAGGTCGGCGTCATCCTTAGCAAGCGGCACGTAGTGAATCACCTGCTCGACGGAATCACGCAGCCAAAGCGCTGGGATATCGCCGGTAATGACGAAGGTCGTGCCGTCGTCCATCAGCTTCGTCGTCGTTTCCAGCGTATTCGGAAAACAGTTCTTAAACAGCTGAAGCAGCTTCGGGCGATGCGCCAGCTTCTGCTCCGCTTCTTTCAACACGTCTTGAACCGCTCCCGGCAGTTCAAGCGTAGGCATTGGTATCTTAGGCAATCTGAATTGTTCCACAGCGAATCTCTCCTCTGTCCATATGAAGTTAATCTTAGTGTTCGGCTTACTCTGTACAGTTTAATGTAGCTCCATCCGCCGCACTGCCTCCGAAAAAGCCTCCTGCGACGGTGTCCCTGACCAAATAAAGCTAAAATGCAGCTTTATTTCGCAAACTTTGGTGTGTTACGGGAAAATAGAGCTAGAAACTAGCTCTATTCGCCGCATTGCCTCCGAAAAAGCCTCATGCGACGGTGTCCCTGACCAATTAGAGCTAAAATGTAGCTTTATTTCACAAACTTTGGTGTGTTACGGAAAAATAGAGCTAGAAATTAGCTCTATTCGCCGCATTGCCTCCGAAAAAGCCTCCTGCGACGGTGTTCCTGACCAAATAGAGCTAAAATGCAGCTTTATTTCGCAAACTTTGGTGTGTTACGGGAAAATAGAGCTAGAAATTAGCTCTATTCGCCGCGTTACCTTCGGAAAAGCCTCCTACGACGGTGTCCCTGACCAAATAAAGCTAAAATGTAGCTTTATTTCGCAAACTTTGGTGTGTTACGGGAAAATAGAGCTAGATACTAGCTCTATTCGCCGCGTTGCCTCCGAAAAAGCCTCCTGCGACGGTGTACCTGACCAAATAGAGCTAAAATGTAGCTACATTTCGCAAACTTTGGTGTGTTACGGGAAAATAGAGCTAGAAACTAGCTCTATTCGCCGCGGCTAACGCCAGTGCCTCTATTTAAATGTTAGTTTGATCGTTTTGATTTCATACGGCGCGAAATGCAGCGTGATCTGACCGTCTTCGGACATGATCGGCGCAAGCTCTTCCTCCAGCGCGTTGGAAACGAGCGCCTGCGAGAAAGCATGCGGCCAGCCGAGCGCGACACTCTCGCGGCCGCCGGACGATTCGTACAGACGGATGACGATACCGTCGCCGTCTTCCGCAAGCTTAACCGTGTCGACGACAACATGCTCGCCGTCGAACGAAATATACGATTGCTCCGATACCGCCGACGATTCCGCAAGTGAAACCGAAACGGCTTCGCTGTTAAGCTCCGCCGCCTTGCGCAGCGTATGAGCTTCGCGCCAATCACCCTCATGCGGATACAACGAGTAAGTGAAATGGTGCTCCCCAAGATCTGCGGTAACATCCGGCCATTTCGGCGCGCGCAGCAGCGACAGGCGAATGACGCTATCTTGGATATCGTATCCATATTTGCTGTCGTTCAACAAACTTACGCCATAACCGCGCTCGGATACATCGGCGAACCGATGGCCGCAAACCTCGTATTGCGCCTGCTCCCAGCTCGTGTTGCGATGCGTCACCCGTTCCAAAGCTCCGAACGGAATTTCGTAGGTCGCCTTATCCGTCACGATGTCAACCGGGAATGCGACCTTCAGCAGCTTATGCGCCTCGTTCCAGTTCACCTTCGTTACGAAATCGATTCGCTTATCGTCGCGGTACAGAATCATGTCTTGGCTAATGTCGGATTGTCCGATCCGCCACCGGAAACGCAGAACGTCCATCGTCTCGCCCGTCGATACGACTTCCTTGCCCAGCAGCACGGCGTCTCCGGCTGGCTGCTGCTCATAACGGTCGTCGATATCCCAAGCGTCCCATAACGTCGGGCGGTCATGGAAGAAGTCGAACCGGTTGCCCGTCTCGCCGCTCTTCAACACTTCCCTGCCCGCCTGCTTATCGATCAAGCTTGCGATTTCGCCGCGTTCGTTGAATGTAATCAGGTAAAGCTCGGTTTCCCATCTATCTTCAAGCGGAGCGTAAGCAACAGTGGCCGCAACCCCAGCACTCTCACGCTTCAACCCTATCGTCTTATAACCAAGAGCCGGAACATTCGGCACTTTGATTACCGCCGAACCATCCTCAGTCATCCGGTCCATCGACAGCTTCACTCCATTGCTATCGTATGCTTGCAGGTCTGAAGCAGCGTCCGCCAGCCGCAGCATGACGTCACGACTCCAGCCGAGGCTGTTGAATACGACTAACGATTCACCAGCCGCGCCGCCAGCTCCGATTCCGGCAGTCAGCTCTTCAAGCCCCGCCTGCAGACCAGCGCGGCCCTTCGCGAACACTTGCTCATATTCCTTCGTCGAAGTCTCATATGCTTCCGTAATCGCCGAGCCCGGAATAATATCGTGGAACTGGTTAAGCAAAATCAGCTTCCAGCCTTCATGCAACTGCGACTTAACGAAATCCAGCCGCGCCTTGTTGCCACCGGCATAAGCAAGCGATTGCCACAGCTCAGCTTCTCTGTACAAAATTTCTGCTTTGCGATTGTACAGCTTATTGCGTCCATGCGTCGTATACGTGCCGCGATGAAGCTCCAAATACAAGTCGCCGCGCCACTTCGGAAGCGAAGAAGATGCTTCGTCGGTGCCAGCGAAGAAATCAGCCGCCGTACTGTAGCGGCTGGCCGGTTGACCGACCATCAGCTCTGCGCGGTCGATGTTCTCCAGCATTTCGCGGGTTGCCCCGCCGCCGCCGTCGCCATGTCCGAACAACAGCATCTGCTCCGCATGCTTATCCTTCTCGCGGTAAGACTGCCAGTGATCGTGCACATCCTTCGGCAACGTGTTTTCGTTGACGCCGTGATTCAGATAGGAAAGCATCGGGGTGCCGTCTATGCCGACCCAATGGAACAGGTCGTAAGGGAAAACGTTCGTATCATTCCATCCGAGCTTCGTCGTCATGAAGTAACGAATGCCGCCGTGCTTCAATATCTGCGGCAGCGAAGCGCAATAACCGAACGTATCCGGCAGCCACTCGATCTCCGAGGTCAAGCCGAACTCCTCCCGGTAGAAACGCTGCCCGTACAGCATTTGACGCATAAACGATTCGCCGCTCGGAATGTTCAGATCGGGCTCGACCCACATGCCGCCGACGAGCTCCCAGCGCCCTTCGCGAATTCTGACTTTCACCCGCTCGTACAGCTCTGGATCGTTCTGCTTCAAATATTCGAACAATAACGGCTGGCTTATCGTGAACCGGTATTCCGGATATTCATTCATTAAGGCATCGACCGTCGAGAACGTCCGGCTCGTCTTCCGAACCGTCTCGCGCGCCGGCCACAACCAAGCGATGTCGATATGCGACTGTCCGACCATGTGCATCAGACCTTCCGCATTGCCGCCGATCAACTGAACTTCGGCACGCAGCCGTTCCTCGATGGCTGCGACCGTTCCCGTCTCGGGCAGCGACCATTGCCGCTCGTCCAAAGATACGAACGCGTCCATCGCTTCATACAGCGCGGCCATTAACCGGCTGCGCCGTCCATCCTGCTCGGGAATCAGCAGCATGCTGTCTCTTACGACCTTTGCCGTGTACATCAGGCTTTGCACGGGATGATTCACTCGAACGAGCAAGCTGCGGATTGCCGTCATCGGAGGCTGAATAACAGCCTGCTGATTAAGCGGATCCACCGGCTCGGGTATCGGATCGTACATCTCGATCTCCAGCTCCAACCGACCATCGCCGCCCGCCATGCTTTCGCTCAGCGTAACGAACGTATGATTCCGGTCAATCCCTTGCGCGGAAGCGCCGTTAATGCGCAGCAGCCCCTCGCCGCCGGAATCGAAAATCAAGCCGATACCGCCGTTGCCCGCCCAACCGGCAGGCAGCTCCAAGCTTTTTCTAAAGAAATAAGTCGTGCCTTGTTTGCTCGGAAAACGGCTATAGTCGTTTCCTTCCGGATAGGGAGCAATCCCTTCATACTGTCCCGGCAGCACGTAAGTCGCACGCTCAATCGCCCAGTCTTTCAGCTCTACCTGCTCAAGCCATTGGCGCTCCGACAGTTCGCGTATAAATCGTCTTAAGCGTTCCATCCTTACTTCGCCTCCCGAACGATGAGGTCTGCGCTCAACGTATCCTGCACATTGCGCCCCACAAGCACGCGGAACAAGCCAGGCTCTACGACAGGCACCATATCCTTGCCGATATATTGCAATTGCTCGGCTCCAACCTTGAATGTAACGGTACGTTTCTCGCCAGGAGCAAGCACGATCTTCTCAAACCCCTTAAGCTCGCGCTCCGGACGCGTCACTTTGCTCGCGACGTCGGACACATAAAGCTGCACGACCTCCGCCCCGGATTGATCACCTGTATTCATAACGTCCACCGTCACCAGCGCTTCCTCGCCCGCAGCGAGCTCACCCTGTTCGACCGACAAATTCGAATACTCAAACGTTGTATAGCTAAGCCCGTATCCGAACGGATACCGAGGCTTGGAATCTTCCTCCAAATATCTCTTGCCCCGCGAGCGCTTGCCGTTATAGTAAACCGGCAGCTGCCCCGTATGCTTCGGAATCGATACCGTCAGACGACCGGACGGATTCTCTTCGCCGAACAGCACATCGGCGATCGCATTACCGCCCTCCTGCCCCGGGTACCAAGCTTCCACGATCGCATGCGCGTTCTCGTCGATCCACGGCTCCACGATCGGACGGCCGTTAATGTACACGACGACGACCGGCTTGCCGAGCTTGTGCACTTCCTGAACCAGTTCCAGCTGCACCCCGGACAACCCGAGCGATACGCGGTCAATCCCTTCGCCGCAATCCATATCGTTCCACGCGTTCTCCGTCACCTTCGAAGCGCCGGTGCGCAGATCGATCGTGCCTTCGCCGAAATCGCGCGCGCTCGAACCGCCGACGACCATGACGATCGTATCGGCCGCAGCGGCGCATGCCAGCGCCGATTCGAACCCTTCGCGCGACTCGCCGCGAATGCGGCAGCCCGGCGCGTACAATACCGCGTCCGGATCGTCCATGTACCGGCTGCGAATCGCTTCGAGCACGGTCGATACCTTCGCTTTCGGCTGCGGCGACGTATAATCGCCAAGCTGATTATAGAACGCGTCGGCATTCGGACCGATGACCGCAATCCGACCCGCGGTCCCCTTCTCCAGAGGCAACGTCCCGCCAACATTTTTCAACAACACGATGCCCTCGCTCGCAACGCGGCGCGCCAATGCAATATGCTCCTCGCTGCCGATCAGCTTCTCCGCCCGTTCAGGGTCGGCATAAGGCTGCTCGAACAAGCCGAGCTCGAACTTTAGCGTGAGCACGCGAGCCGCCGCCGTATCCAATACGGCCGGATCAAGCTTGCCCTCGCTCAAAGCTTGCAGCAAATACTGACCGAACATGACGCCGGACATTTCCATATCGATGCCTGCCGTGATGGACTGCACCGATGCGTCCAAGCCGTCTTCGGCCACGTCATGTCCCGCCGCCAGCATATCGATTGCCCCGCAATCGGTAATGACCATGCCGTCGAAGCCCCATTCGTCGCGCAATATATCTTGCAGCAATTCACTGCTCGTCGTGCAAGGCACGCCGTCGATTTCGTTGTAAGCCGTCATGATCGACTTTGCTCCTGCTTCAACCGCCGCCTTGAACGGAAGCATATCAACCTCCAGCAGCTCGCGCTTGCCCATATGGACCGGACCGGCGTTGCGTCCGCCCTCCGAGCTGCCATAGCCGACGAAATGCTTCAACGTCACGGCTACGCTGTCTTCATGAGCGAGCGACTCGCCTTGGAAGCCTTCCACGGAAGCCTTCGCGTATTCCGCGATCAAATGCGGATCTTCGCCGAAGCATTCCTCCGTCCGTCCCCAGCGCGGATCGCGCACGACGTCGAGCACCGGCGAATACGTAACGGCGCCGCCTTGGCTGCGCGTCTCCTTCGCCACGGCGCGGCACATCTCGCGGTACAGCTCGACGTTCCACGCGCTGCCCAGCGACAGCGGCACCGGGAATACCGTCGCCCCGATCGCCATATGGCCGTGCGAGCATTCCTCGCCGATCAGAATCGGAATGCCAAGCCGCGAATGCTCCATCGCGTAACGCTGAATCGCATTGACCGCTTCCGCGCCCTCGCGCGGCGACAAGCCCGTCTCCAGCGTCACGCCCGTCCACGGATCGGCGCGAAGCGCGCCGTACAAGGAGCCGACGCCCCCTGCCGCTACTTGCTGCTTGAACGATTCGGCAAGCTCCACCTTGCCGTCCTTATGCTCGTAAGTCTGCCAGCCGAACGGCTGCAGCAGCTGTCCGACCTTCTCCTCTGGGGTCATTCGGCTAAGCAGATCGGCTACCCGCTCCGCTGCCGGACGATGGCTCTCTTTATAGATCACGCACGATCGCTCCTCTCTTTATTCCTTAACGGCACCAACCGTCAAGCCTTGAATGAAATAACGCTGGAAGAACGGATAAGCGAAGATGATTGGTCCCGTCGCCAGTACAACCATCGCCATACGCGACGTATCCTGCGGCATATTGCGCAGCGCTTCAAGTCCGAGCGAGCTGTTTTGCGAATTTTGCATAATGAATTGTAGATTCGTCTCGATACGCATCAGCATCGATTGCAGCGGCACGAGATTCGGATTGTCGATATAGAGCAAAGCATTGAACCAGTCGTTCCAATAACCGAGCGTGCTGAACAGGGCAATCGTAGCCAGACCCGGCAGCGACAGCGGCAGAACGAGCTTAATGAATGTGCCGAACTCGCCGGCGCCGTCGATTTTGCCCGATTCGATGACTGCATCAGGCACGCTCGTGCTGTAGAACGTCCGAAGAATCATAATATAGAACGCATTAACGGCCAGCGGCAAAATAAGCGCCCAAACTGTATCTTTAAGACCGAGCAATTGCGTCGTCACGATGTAAGACGGCACAAGACCGCCGTTGAAAAGCATCGTGAAGAAAGCGAAGAAAGCGAAGAAATTGCGGTATTTGAAGCTTTTGCGCGACAGCGCGTAGGCATATAGAGCAATAAACAGCAGACTGACGATCGTGCCTACGACGGTTACGAAAATCGTTACCCCATAGGAACGCAGCAGCGTGTCGCCTGTTTGGAATACATATTTATAGGCCTCGAAGCTCCAATCCGACGGAATGAGTCGGTATCCGTCCCTTGCCAGAGCGTTCTCGTCCGTAAACGAAATAATGACGACGAACAAAAATGGAAATACGCATATAAAAGAGAATAGGCCGGCGAACAAATTAAAGGCCGCGTTCCATGGCGTAGACAGCTTATGGAAATCTCGTTGTTTTTTCTTAACTAGTGACATTTGGCGTCCACTCCCTTCCGAAGTTTAGAACAAGGCGTTATCTTTGTTGAATCTGCGCACGATATAGTTCGACGTAATAACCAGAGCGAATCCGACTACCGATTGGTACAAGCCGGCCGCCGTGCTCATGCCGATCTCGCCTGTCGTTTTCAGACCGCGGTATACATACGTGTCGATAACGTTCGTTACCGAATACAACGTTCCCGAATCCCTCGGCACCTGATAGAACAAGCCGAAGTCGGCGTAGAACACTTTGCCTACGGCGAGCAGCGTCATGATCGTAATGATCGGCGACAGCAGCGGAAGCGTAATGTTGCGGATTTGCTGCCATTTGTTGGCTCCGTCGATCATCGCCGCTTCATACAGCGATTTGTCGATGCCCATAATGGCCGCCAAGTAGACGACGCTGTTATAGCCGACCGCTTTCCATAGATAGATGAACACGATGATATAAGGCCAGTACTTCGGATCGGAGTACCATTGCATCGATTCCCAGCCGAAATATTCGAACACGTAATTCAACAAACCGCGCTCCGAGCTTAGGAAGCTGAACGCAAAATAACCGACGATTACCCATGACAAAAAGTACGGTAGGAACATGCCGGTCTGATACAGCTTGGACAGCTTCTTATTCGTAATCTCGGACAGCACCACGGCCATAAGCACCGCGAGCGCCAAGCCGACTACGATGAACACCGCGTTATACAAAATCGTGTTGCGGGTAATGATATAAGCATCGTCCGTGCTAAATAGAAACTTGAAATTATCGAGTCCTACCCACTTGCTGTTAACGATGCTGGCCCAGAACCCGTCTCTGTGGAATCGGTATTCCTTGAACGCGATAACCGTCCCGAGCATCGGGATATAGGAGAAGAACAAAAACCATAGGGCACCCGGAAGCACCATGAGCAGCATTACTTTATTTTTAACGACGTCTTTGAAAATAGCGCCGAGCGTTTTCATAATCATCCCTCCAGACTCCTGATAGCGTAAAAAAGAAAAGAATCGGGCGAAGATTCTTCACCCGCCCGATTCGCGTTGCCTACTATTTGTTGTTCGCTGCTTTCCAAGCGTCAAGCTGCGATTGTACTTCCGCGATTACCTTATCAAGGCCAGCAGCCTTGAATTTCTCGTTCGCTTTCGGCAGGAACTCGTTAGGATCAACTGCTCCTGTCATTAATGCAGACCAAAACTCTTCTTTTACGTTTTGTACAGCTGCAATTTCTTTGGATACTTTTGTAGCGTCGAAGTTAAAGCCAAGCAGCGGAGCGTCGATGCCCGATGCGTTGAATTCTTTGAACAGCTCCCATTTGTTCTCTGGGTCGTTCTCGTTCAAGTACGTAATAAGCAGGTTGCCCAGGGAGAACGTCGGCATATCGTAGTTTTTCGAGTCAGGCAGGTTTTTCATTACGTTTTCGCTGACTTTCTCGTAGTGAACGCCTTCGATACCGGAGTCGATCATGTTGCGAAGCACCGGATCGGTGTTAAGCAGGTTCAAGAACTCCATTGCTTTCTCTGGGTGCTCGGAGTTAGCCGAGATCGCTTGCATCGAACCCATAACCGACCAGTTGAACGTGTACGCTTTGCCGGCAGGTGTCGATGTAACCGGGTAGCCGTAGCTTGCCGTCCATAGATTTTCTGCAAGCGGTTGAGTCGAAGCACGGTCCGTGAACCATTTGCCCGATTTGTACAAGTCTTCAACCGAAGTTGTCGTCGCTGCTTCAGGCGAAATGTAGCCCGCTTCATAGAATTTGTGCATCGTATCAAGAGCAGCCTTCAGTTCAGGCGTGTCGAAGATGTTAAGCACTTTGTAGTCTGTCGTGTCCAAGTAAACGGCCATTGGCAGCTTCTCGATGATGTAATCGAAAGGCATGAGCGGCACGAAGTCTTTCGTAAGGGAGAGCGGCGTCACTTGCGGCTCGTTATCCTTGATTGTTTTCAGAAGCGGCTCTAGGCTTTCCATCGTGGTAACGCTCTTGATGTCCAGGTTGTATTTCTTCACGAGCTCATCGTTGAAGCGCCATACCTCTTGGGCAGGAAGCTCTTTGTTGGCAGGCACGCCATAGTTATGGCCGTCAACCTTGGAGCCTTCAAGGAACGCCGGATCAAGCGTTTCCTTGATGCCTTTGCCGCTTGTCTCGAGCAGATCGTCGATCGCCGTGAATGCGCCTTTACGCGCGTTTTGCACGTAATCGAACGCCCACGAGCTTGTGAACAAAATGTCCATCGGCTCGCCCGAGGAAACCATAACCTGCATTTTTTGTGTATAGTCACCAAAGTCGATCATTTTAATGTTAACCGTTGCATTGATTTTTTCTTTTGTATATTCGTTGATTTTTTCATTGACCTTAGCCAAATCTTTCTGCGGTACACCAATCGTGTACCAGATAAGCTCAACCGGCTTCTCCGACGATCCGCCGTTGCCGTTGCTCTCCGTTTTGTTGTCACTGCCGCATGCGCTTACAACTAGCGCGAACGCCAGCAGTGCCGTTAACAGCACAGAAAATCGGGTTTTCTTGTTACTCATGTATGTTACCCTCCCCTTCGAATATCGCTCTCGGGACAAGCTTCGCATGGTTACATCCTTCCGCGCAGCATGATCGTTTATACGTGCTGTCGTTGCGTGAAAGCCTTTTCCGTGTTACTTAACGCTTGTCCTTCGAACTCCCTTAACTTTATTAAATGAAAACATTTTCAAATAGAATAGAAACTAAATAAATCATGCTCAAAATAAAGAAAGCTGCTTCGCGAAGAGAAATCGCTATAGCAGCCCCCTGTATTCCGACGGCGAGATGCCGACATGTTTTTTGAATTGTTTATAGAAGTAGCCCGTCTCCCAGTATCCGACGTTCGTGGCGATATCATGCACCTTAAGCGTCGTATTCTTGAGAAGCTCCTTCGCCTTCTCGACCCTATATTTGTTCATGTACTCGGTGAACGTCTCGTTCACTTCCTTATGGAACAGCTGGCCCAAATAAACGGGATGGATGTTATACATGGCGCCCAGCTTCTTCAGCGACAGGTCTTCGTTGAAGGCGTCCTTAATATGGTTCAGTACCTGCTGCACGATCGGACTCTTCACATCGCGAATGAGCGCATCGACCGTCAGCCCCGCCGCTTCCTTCAGCATCTCCACTACTTGCTCGAGCGATGCCGCTTGCCGCAGCTGATCGAAGCTGCCTTGGAATAGCTGCGTCTCCTCGTCGTGGCGAATTTCCTCGAGCTGCATCTTCAAGCGCACCGCCAGCTCCATGCCCGTATCGCGAATATCGGCCGGAGTGAGTCCTTCCCGCTTCTGCAGCTGCGCAAAATCATCCTCCAGGCGGTGCAGCAGCTCCTCCTTCTCTTTCGCCATAATGAGCTGCGCATACTCCGCCCAATCAAGCGGAAACCGCTGTTGATTGTCGCCTTGCCCGCTCGGCAGCTCGTCATAACGTACGATTTCCCGGTCAGGGTAGATCATGTAATATTCCTGCGCCTTGCGGGCATGAGCATAACTGTGCGCTGCATCCTCCAGCTTCTCCGCGCTTCCAAGCGACAGTCTCGGCTGCTCCTTGCCCGGCCACTCGGCTCTGAAGTTGCGCAGCAATTGCGCTGCTTGCTCCAAGCCGTCCTCGCGTTCGTTCAGCTTGAACACAACGACGACATCGCCCTCCATGTCGCGGAATGCGATGATCGACGTGCCATAGTCGCTTTCATTACGGGTCGCCATCCAATCGAGCGTCTCCCTCTGCAGGTGCGCCATGCTGATGATGGCGATCGCGACATAAGGCGTATCGAGTCTTATGCCAAGCAGTTCCGCGCGTTCGCCGAACTGCGCCGGGTCGATCTGATTCATGAGCCAGCGATACATAACATTGTCCCGCAGAATCCGAATGCTCTGCTCATTGAAATTGTTGCTGGCTCTGGCTTCATTAAGCTTGCTTATCGTATTCGCCAGCGTCGCCTTCAGCTCTTCCAGATTGATCGGCTTCAGCAAATAGTTCTCGATGCCAAGCCGCATGCCTTCCTTCAAATAATCGAACTCGTTGAAGCCGCTTAGCACAATAACCTTCAGGTCGGCATTCAGCGTCTCCCTTGCGCTTCGAATAAGAGCCAGCCCGTTCATGACCGGCATCGAGATGTCGGTAATCAGAATGTCGGCCGGACGCCTTGCGAGCGCCTCGAGCGCATCCTTCCCGTTCTCCGCATGGCCGACGATCTCCATATCCATGCCGCCCCAATCGATAATATCGTAAAGCCCTTCGATGATGAAAGGCTCGTCGTCTACAATAAACACCTTATACATATCCGCATCAAACCTCCCCTTCATCCGGAAAATAAACGGACACCGTCGTCCCTTCGCCCAGCTTGCTCTCGATCGCGACACCGTATTCGTCGCCGTAGAGCAGCTGCAGCCGTTCATGAATGCTGCGCAGTCCGAACGATTCGCCAACGTTCTCCGGCGCGGACAGCGCCGACTTTATTCCACCCAGTCGTTCCGGCGTTATGCCCTTGCCGTTATCGGATACCTTTACGCTAATCAACTCGCCTTGTTTCGCCACCTCTATATCGATACGGTTGTCGCTGCTGTCCGAGCGCAGACCGTGCAAAATATAATTTTCGATAATCGGCTGCAGCGACATCTTCAGCGCCTTCTTATTCTTCAGCTCAGGGCTGCAATCGAAAGCGTAGGCGAATCGATCCTTATAGCGGATGCGGAACAGCTCCAGATAGAGGCGACACGCCTCCAGCTCGTCCTGCAGCGTATAGTTCGGCTTCTGGTGCACGTAGCTTTTGAACAGCACCGACAGACTGTAGATCATTTCGCCGACATCGCTCGCCCCTTGAGAGATAGCCCTCATCCGGATGACCTCGAGCGTATTGTACAGGAAATGCGGATTAACGCGCGCCTCGAGCGCCGCCAGCTCCGTATGCTTCTGCTTGATCTCCGCCTTGTACACCCGGTCGATATATTGGTTCAGCTCCTCAAGCATATCGTTGAAGCTCTTCGAGATTTGACCAAGCTCGTCTTCCTTGCCGTCCATGATTCGAACGGTCAGATCTCCTTGCTTCACCTTGCGGGTAACACGAATGATGTTATGCGTCCGCTTGGCGAAATTCGAGATGAAGATGGACGGGATGAGAATCGCGAACAAAATACAGATCGAGCTGATCGTCAGGATCGTGCTGCGGACGCCGCGATACGACGCTTCTATCTCTTTCTTCGGCACGACGCTAAGCACAGTGAAGCCGCCTTTCGTGCGCTGAAGCTTCGACACGATCATCCCTTGGCTCGTTTCACCGTCCGAATCGTATACCGATTCGATCTGCTCCAAGTACGGATAGGGCTTGCCATAATAGACGTCCGAAGTATCAAACACCACTTCCCCCTCCGCGGACAGCACGAGGATGGAGCCCATCAGCTTGTCCTCCATCGAAGAGTAGCTGGCTTTGATCTTGTCCGCATCGAAGAAAACGAGCAGCTGGCCGATATTGCGCAGCGTTTGATTATTGTTAATCGGCACTTTCACGCCGTACAGTCTGAGCTCAGGACTCAGCTTAACGGCTTTTTTCACCCAGATGTTCGGAAGCGAGACATTCGAGCCCTCCTCCAAGTACATCGCGTCCGGCACGTACGAATTTGCTGCGTTCGTCGAAACGATTTTGAACTGCCTGTTCACGTTATACGTATAGAGCTGCTGCTGCTCCGCGCTGTACATCATGAGGCTCGTAATGTCCGCATCGTCGTCCAACATATTGCGGAAATATTGCACGGCGTCCATAGAGGAGCTGTTGTTGTTATAGTATTGGTCGAGCCCGAACTTCACGTAGTCCGGGTAAGGCTTCTCCATCAGATAAGACATATTGAATGCCAGCTGATTGTCCCGATACACGTCGACCATCATCGTCTGCACGGAATCGTATTTGCTCCCGATATAATTGCCTACGCTTTCGATCGCTCGCTTCTGTACGTCAAGCTGCCTCTGGAGCGCCGATTGCGACATCGATAAGTACATCAGATAGGAGAACGTGATGATCGTGACGATCGTGATGCCGGCGAACAACAGGATCATTTTGACGAATAGGTTATTTTTCATATATTTGCGGTACAAGTTGCCCGTCCTCACGTCTTAGCCTCCCCTCCTTCTCTTCGCAAACCATTATACCGAACGTACTTCATTTCTCATAAGCAATCGGTTCAATTGTTCATAGCTTGACGCGATATGATGCGGCACATGCCCCGACTCCGGCTGCGCTCCGCGATGATTGAACCAAATGACGCTCCAGCCCGCCTCAATCGCGCCGATGACGTCGTTGCGCCACGAATCGCCGACATAGATGCAGCTCGCCGGATTCGTTCCTGTCTGTTCATTCACGTATTCGAAAATACGGCGATCGGGCTTGTCATGGCCAAGCTTGCCCGAGACGAATTGACGTTCCGGCGGAATAAGCGCACCCAGCTCCATCGCTTTGATCTTGCTCATCTGATGTGCTTCCGCCCCGTTTGTGATGAGTCCTATAACGAAGCCGGCCCCGCTCAGCCGTTTCAGCAATTCGCGCGCACCGTCGAACATGTGGATATCGAACTGGCAGCTTATATACGCAGCCTGAATGTCGGCCGCCTGCTGCTCGCTGACCTCTATGCCGAACTCGGCAAGCGTTAATTGAAAGCGGCGGCGGCGCATCGTTTCCGTCGCTTGCCCTTCCTCCATTTTGCCCGCTCCGCCCATCTCCAGCGATAGTATGTCGCTATAGTAGCGCATCCGCTGATACGCTTCTTCGTACGGGAACGCTTCAGTGGTCGCTACGACCGTCTCCAACGCTTTTCGAAACGGCGTCAAATGATCGTATAACGTATCGTCCACATCAAAAAATACGGCTGTATGAGTAACATTGGTGTCCAATTTCATTACTTCTCCTGTCTATCACTCGTTTTTTTGTACTTATTCTACCACTAGACGGGGGCGGATGGCTTCTACGATTGCAAAAAGGCTAAAAGTGCCGTGTCCGCGCGAGGCTGTAAGTGCGTATGCGCTCTTACAGCGAAGGAGTAACCCGTTTGTGTCACGGGTAAGGTCATATATGCTCTTACAGCGCTGGGGTGGGCGGTTTCGGGACTGTTGCGTGGGTCCACGACTAACACAAAAAAGCTCTGCCCGCTCCTATTGGAACGGACAAAGCTTTTGTTAAACTTCATCCTATTACTTCTTCACCACGACCGTTATCGTATCGCTCGAAGTAACGCCAGCCGCATTCACAAGCTCGCATCGATACTTGTATGTGCCCTTTGCCTTGCCCGCAATTGTTGTCACCGCGCTTTGCGCGCCAGGCGTGGATTCGCCGAGCGGCTTCACATCGATGAGCTGACCGTTCTCGTAGAGACGGTACTCCGTGGCATTCGTTCCCCACCACATATTCATCGTTACCTTGAACTGGCCGTCTCCATCCCAGTTGTCGCTGGACAATACGGGTTTGCCTGGATTCGCATCCTTAACGACGACGACGAGCGGCGCGCACGAAGTTGTGCCGAACACATTCGTAAGCTCGCAAGTGTACGTGTACGTACCGTTTGCTTTGCCTGCAATCGCCGTAGCGACGGTTTGCGCAGCTGGCGATACGTCCGTCAGCTTCTTCGTGCTGATCAGCACGCCATTCTCATATAGTTTGAACTCCGTACCATTGTTGCCGTGCCACAGATTCATCGTAACGGTGTAGCTGCCGTCCTTCAATCCGGTGTCATATCCATTATTGTCGCTTAGCACAGGCTTTCCCGGAGCTCCCTTCGCCAGCGGCTTCACAACTCCGAAGGTAACACTGCCTGCTAGTTCATTGCCGGCTTTATCCGTAACGGTATACTGAACCGTATGCGATCCCGCTGCAAGAGCGGACGAATGGATGGCTTGACCGCTAACAATCGCTGTACCGTCAAGCAACAATTGCTCGGCCTCAACGCCGGATGCCGCATCCGTGCTTGTCAGCTCGAATTTCAACGGCTCTCCTTGCGTAATATCATGGACAGCACTACCCGACTGCAGCAGATGCGCCGACGGCGCGGTTTTGTCCAGCTTCACCTGAACCGTCTTGACCGCTTCCGCTGCACCTGCCGCATCAACCGAATAATACGAAATCGTTGTCTTGCCTTCGAAAGCAATTTCTATGGGCTCTGCATATACCCCGTAAGCTCCACCGTTAACCGCATAATACGTGGTTAGCGAACTCCCTTCACCAGAAGCGCCGGCGGTTAAAGTCACCGTAACATCCTCGTTAAACCATCCATTCGCATTAGGCGACGCTGACAAGGAAGCCGAAGTATCCGGCAGTCCGTAGCTGTATATATTGTCGGGAAGCTCATCCAGCGTAATGACATAATCACTGTTAAATACTTTATCCAAATGTTCTGCGGTGTTAGTGACGCCGTCCGTAATGAAGCCGCCTGCCCATGTGCTGAACCAGCTCCAGTCGGCGTTATAAATTTGCAGCAAATCCGGATCGGGAATCGGCCCGTTCTCCGGCAGCGTCACCAGCTTCTTATCGTTCACAAGCGATACGAGGCTGTCGTATTTATTGCTGCTCGGGCTGTAATCACCCGCCGGATTGTAAATGTCGGTACTAATAATGTCTACAACATCATCGCCTGGATACCAGTCCGCTGAAGGAGAGTTCCAAATCCAGATTAGGTTGTCCAAACCATGGTAGTTTGTCAGCCGGTCGTACATCAGACGATAAAGCTCTTTCGCTGCTTCCGGTCCGCTCGCTCCCCACCAGAACCAGCCGCCTTCTGCCTCATGCAGCGGTCTCCATAGCACGGGAATATTCGCATCTTGCAGTCGCTTCAACTGGACCGATATCGCATCGATGTCGCGAATCAGCAGCTCATAATCCTCCGAATCCTTGTTATCTAGCGCATATTGAAGATTAAACGTTGTGAATTCTGTATAGAAGCCTCTCCACCATTCCTTGCCCACTTCATTGCCGAACAGTCCCTTCGGAGCGTTCCAATGCCAACACAAGGAAATAAGACCGCCTCTCTCAGCCCAGTCCATGATCTTCTCGACCTCTTGCGAAGTCGACCCGTACTCGACGCGGGAAGGCGAGTACTCAATCAGGTCAGTAGAGAAAATAGCCGGATATTTGCCCGTTTGCTCATTAATCCATTCTGCATTTTCCAACGTTTGCTGGCCGGAAATAATCTTTTTGCCGTAGTTGTCCACGAGATAGTTCATGACCGCTTGGGCTTCCGGCGAAGCATTTGGATTCACAAGCGTCTTCGGTACGTTATGCGTCTTTGGCGGCGCAGTCGGCGTCAACGAAACGTAGTCGATATTGTACCAGCCCCAGCCCGGATCGAAGCGAATCGTATTTTCACCGGCTTGAAGCAGCAGCTTGCCGGCCTGCTTCTCCGAGAACTCGGTGGTCTGCTCAAGCGGAACGCTTGCGACAGGAGAACCGTTCAGCAGCACGGATGTCTCCTTGAAGCCATACGGAGCTTGGTAGCCGATAGCAAAATCATACAGCCCCTCAGAAGCCGCGTTGTACGTCAGCGTAATAGAACCGTTCCCCGACATGAACACGTAGCCCGTGCCCGAATACCCCGGCGCGTCCGTCAGCACGGATGCCCCTTCGCCTATGACGCCGTCCTCCGCCTCGACACGGTCGGCTACCGGCTTATCAGATTCAAGCGTAATATATTCAATCCCGTAATAACCCCAGTTTCTCGCGAACCCGATTGTGTTAGCGCCCTCTTGCAGAAGTACTTTGCCGGCCGCGTACTCGCCCGTTACTTCACCCGCAGGCAAGATCGGCAGCTTCGAGTTGCCGTTTGACAGTCCGTTAATGAGAATCGACGTTTCCTTATCCCCATAGGGCGCGTAATAGCCGACGATCAACTTGTACAGCCCTGTCGCCGGAACGTTCACATTGAACGTAGCCGTTCCCGGACTCGCTTCGTCATGCTCATAGAAGAAGGAGACGTAGCCTTCGCCATCATAGAGAGCATCGCCTTCAACTGAAACGGTTCTGAATTCAGGACCGTTGCCAGCCAGCAACGCATCGACAGCCTTGTACGTACCGACGACTTGCGTAGGAGGCTCCGGATCAATTGGGATATCGGTCCGTGCAGACAATCGGATATTATCTACATAGATTGCGCCGTTGTAGACGAGATCCATGTTCTTCTGCATTTGAATAACGAGTTCGCCTTGCGCTGAGCCCACCGGAATGGCGACGCTCTTATGAATCAGCACATAGGAGATGCCATTGATCGTCTGAGCACCCGAGGCGAGCGCGGTAATATCATGGTTGCTGTAGTCAAGCCCCTGCCAGCTGCCGTTCAGGTCAGTACTGACCCCTAGCACGCCGGGAAAGGATTGCGGGACATAAAGATCATAATCGACCTTGCCGTATTTCGTTAGATCAAGGCCGTGATATACACGAATGGCAGCGGTCTGCCATGTCGCAAGGTTCGAGTAGCTCGTATTTACTTTTAGCGCATAGCTATTGCCTTCAGCAGCGAGATCGCCGCTTGCTTCTACCGATACAAGCGCATCCCCCCAGCCGCCCTGCCATCCGCTTGCCGTGCCATCTTCGAAGTCATAATTCACATCCTCTGTCTGCGCATATGCCATACCTGCAAACGGCACTAACAAATAAAGCAGCATAGAGAACACAATGATACTTGAAAGCCATTTCTTCCTTGTTTTAAACAACCCGCATCCCTCCGCAATATGTATTGGATAACACTACAATAATTACACCAATATTATACATTGAAGCGCTTACATTAAACATGGCATGATCATAGTTTTTTGCTTATTTATTAAAATGTTAGCTAACAAAAATAACAAAATAAAAATAGCTCCAAGCAAGAGTTTCCTCTTGATCAGAGCTATTACCTTCATGGCATGACGCTAGATTTACTTGCATATTGCAGTATTGCAATAGCGGCACGTTCCCTTCGATCCGCGTTGTCGCTATGCAACGCAGCTTCCAATACCGCTAGCGCCTCGGCGATGAGATAGGCAGGTACTGCAGCGGGAAGCGCCTCCTCGCTCATCCGGTCCTTGTTCAACGTCTTCAATGCCCAATCGTTCTCCAACTCCGTTTTGGTGACCGGCTTCTCGAATCGTGATACCGCAGCCTCATCCGCCAGAAAAGCATGCAGCTCCTCTCTAAGGTCGGCACGAGCATAGCGCGTAAGCCAAGTGACCCCTCGTCGATGACAGCTTCCGTCTTCCTCATTATCCAAGCGATCGACATAATAATAGTCGCCTAGATCGCCTAGATGAACATCGTCTCCGTCAGCCACAAGCACGTAGTCGCCATCTTGCATATTGAACACGAAGCAGCCAAGCTCTTCGATATTATCGCTAATCGCCGCAGCTTCCGCCCCGTATTGCCGAGTTACCCGCGCAACGAGCTCCGTCTCGCTGACACATTCCAAATCCCCTAATCCCTCAGAACCTGTGCACACGTAGTTATCCTCCAGGAAAGAAACCATACGATGCTGTCCATTCTGTACCGGCTTCATTTGAAACAAACCCATTACCCATCCCCTCCTCTACCAACGAATTTGGGTGATCACATGCAAAATATGTTCCCGTTCACCTGAGTCGATATCCCATCCTCCGATTTCTTCTTTTAAGCGCGACAGGTTGGTGTACCCTTTGGCCAAACCATTCAAACGCGCAGCTACCGAAGATCTCAGCAGCTCGTCACGCGAGGAATACAGACCGTTAAGCGCAGCAACCGCTTGTGGATATCTGTGCAAATAATATTTCTGATGCCTTTCTTCCGCTTCCCAGAACGTTGTATATGGTTGGAGTTCCGTATCGGGAGCTATCTCCCGCTCCTTCAGTACCGCTTGAATGGCATCTCGCTGCGATTCATGATGATAGATCAATAAGGACTGATATTGTCTTCCCTTGTATCCATTAATATTGTAGGGGTTATGGTTATCCCAGAAAAGCCGCAACAGCTCCTCAATAGAAACAACGGCGGTATTGTACGCTAGCTCTACCGTCTCCGAATGGTCGCCCATCTGGCGATAGGTTGGAGCTGGCGTCGTGCCTCCCGTATAACCTGTCCGTGTACGAACAACGCCGGGCACGCTGCCGAACAATGCATCCGGACTCCAGAAGCAGCCCATACCAAGTGTAATCGTATCGCTCATTTGCGCGCCTCCGCATCCTTCAATACACAATTCATAACTCGAACAACTACCTATATTCTAGCCGAAAACCTCCCCCATCGATATCGACCGTACCACAATAGCGCAAAAATGTTTCGCTATACCGCTAATCACCGCTACCTCGACCAAAATAACGCAACAAACTTTCGCTATTTCACCACTAGCTCGCCGAAACGCCTCCCTTCGATGCCGTGCGAACCATAATAGCGCAAAAAGCTTTCCCTATTCCGCTAATCACCACTGTCTCGACCGAAATAACGAAACAAACTTTCGCTATTTCACTACTAGCTCGCCGAAACGCCTCCCTTCGACGCCGTGCGCACCATAATAGCGCAAAAAGCTTTCGCTATTCCGCTAATCATCACTGTCTCGACCGAAATAACGAAACAAACTTTCGCTATTTCACCACCAGCTCGCCGAAACGCCTCCCTTCGATGCCGTGCGAACCATAATAGCGCAAAAAGCTTTCCCTATTCCGCTAATCACCACTACCTCGACCAAAATAACGAAACAAACTTTCGCTATTTCACCACAGTTGCCGAAAAAAAGAAGCCGACCCGGCTATGCTGCCGAATCCGCTTCATCCCTTATATTTTACGCTTCTGCTTCACCGTAGATCCGCTCATCAGCTCGAAGCTTTCCTTATATTCGACTGCGCCGATCTCACAGCCAGGCCCAATCGTCACACGTTTACCGCGAACAATATTCGCCTTCGTATACTCGATATAGATTTGATCGCCTTCAATAACGTTCGTTGTCAACGACGCCTTGGCGTCCGGCCTGAAGAAAAACAGGTTGAACGGATTGAGCAGGCTTGCCTTCTTGATCGTGATCTTCTCGCCGCCAATCTCATCAGCCGAGCAGTCCTGATAAAGCTTAATGTCCAATCGCCCCGCATTCAGGAGGCCTCCAATGTGGAACATGCCTCTCACCGTGAACTGATCAGCCTCGCAGGCTCCCTTAGCTTTCAGTTCACCCTTCAGTATGAACCGCTCGCTGCGCACATTGCCCGCAACCTCCATCGCACCCGAGCAGCGAAGCTCCTGTATTTGCGCGTTTCCTGCGACTGTCGCCGTTCCAGTCACCTTCGCCGTTGCCGCTTGCACATGATCCGAGAAGACGGCTGTGCCGACAACATGAATGTCCTTCGTCTGCAATCGTCCGTTCATCTCCAGCGTGCCCATAACTTTGAGCTTATTGCTCTGAACATCGCCCTCTATCGAGCCTTCTCCGACAATTTTCACCCGATCATAATGGCCGCCAAGCGCAACGGAGCTACCTGTAATCGTTAAGCCACCGCTCGTTAATCCGCCTTGTGACATACTGCTCATCCCTTAGCCTCCCTCCGTCTTCTCCTTTATTGCTTAACCTTGCTGCCGACATGCGCGTTCTTATCCTGAACGAACTTCTCCTTATACTCCACAAGCTCAATCTCGCAGCCCGCACCAATCGTCACGTTATTCCCGCGCACGACCTTTGCCTTCGTAAATTCCACATGAATGTCGTCGCCTTCGATTGTATGGACACTCAGCTTATCGCCGAACGGAACAGGAAGCGTCTTCAGCCATTTGAGTAGACCTTTGCTCGATCCTTTCCGAATAATAATGCGCTCGCCGCCGATTTCACCAATGCTGCAGTTCCCGTGGATCTTCAGTTCGACCGTCCCTGCGTTTAGCAATCCTACATGCAGCCTGCCGCTCCCGCGGAACGTTTCCATCTCGCACTTGCCCTTGACCGTCAGCATCCCGTTAATCTCCATAAAGTCGCCTATCAAATCGCCATCTACTGTTACTTTACCGTTCAGCTCAAGCTGCTTCGCGAGCACATTGCCCTCGATGTGAGACGTTCCATACAATCGGGCTTTTACAGATTCCAAACTGCCATGAATCGTCGCAATACCGTCCAGCACAAAATCCGTGCAGCGTATGCTGCCCTTCACTCGCCCGATTCCTTCAATCTTCGCCATGCCGACTTCGCCGCCCTGCGTAGAACCTATACCCACTATCTTAAGATCAGGTTTACGTATCGCCTCCATTGACATATCCCCCTTCACCTCTAACTAATAAGACGACAGCTTCAGCTTTAATTCCTCGATACACTTGGCAATAGGAATATGCAAGGCAACTCTAACACCGCTCTCCATGTAAAGCTCGCTTTCCGATGCCATAAGAAAAAACGTCGATACACCCATTTTACGAATTAAATATAGATCACAAGGTTTGCCCTCGAATTTCGGGTAATGCTCCGTCAACGTTCGAAGCAAGTTTTTGCCCTCATCCAGGCTCATCTCGCCCGTCAACAAGCTTTGGTCCAATATGTAAAAGTACATCGTCTGCTCGAAGGTGTAGAGGGGCAGTCTACTCATTTGTTCATCCGCAAAATCCGCTGTAACATCCGAAACAATGTTTTGCTCTAATAATTGTTGCACACTGATCGCCAATCCGGCAGGCGTCGGCGAGAACACTTCAGCCAACTCATCGAGCGACAAATCATCCTTCATGTTAATGATTTTATCAATTCTAGCCAGCATTCGTTGCTTCGGAAAAAACGTCTCTTGTCCCGTAAATGCGGACTTCCGGATAAACCAATCCTCCGGCACGAGGTTTTTGCGCTTCCATCGGTACAGCTGTCCGTAGGAAATGCCCGTCAGCTCAAGCAGCTCTTTCTTGGATATGAGTTCATCGTCCATCATAACGCCCCTTCCTGCTATCAATGTAACATAACATTGTTACGCAGTAAAGTGAAATTCTACCGCTGGTTGCAAACCTCAATTCTACCAACAATTGATAGTCCGCAAAACACCCGCATGCTATGCTGTTATTGGCAGTGCGCGCTGTACGTAACGTTTTAGGAGGAATTGGAATGCTTGATTTACGCTTGATTGGAGCCTACATCTCGAAGCTTAGGAAAGAGAAGGATTTGACGCAAATGGAGGTGGCCGATCAGTTGAGCGTGAGCCACCAAGCCGTCTCGAAGTGGGAGCGCGGGGAGTCAATGCCCGATATCGGAACGCTGCCGGGGCTGGCGAAGTTTTTCAATACGACGGTCGATGACATTATTAACGGTGGAGAACCAAGCAGCCAGCAAAGACAGCATACAGGTACCATTATTGAGATAATAGCTGTCGACGAAACCGATCAAGTAGCCGATATGGTGAACGACGGCAGGATAGAAGCGGAGGAGCTCTTGGAGGTTGCCCCGCTAATGAAAGCAAGCACACTGAAGCAATTGGCCGATAAGGTGAATACAACAAAATTCAGCATAAATGTCATTCAGCAGTTAGCGCCATTCCTGCCCGCAGAGACGATCGATAGGCTCGCGCTTCAGGCAGCGGATCAAGAAATTCCTTGGGAATCGATAGGCTCGCTTGCTCCGTTCATTAGCAGAGCAACGCTTAGCAAGCTAGTCGATCGGACCATCGACGGTACAATCGATTTATCGCAAATTATCGGACTCGCCCCCTTCCTCCACCGGGAAGACATAGACAAACTCGTCACACAAGCAGCGAACGGCAACATTAGCTGGAGCGCCGTGCAAAGTCTCGCCCCGTTCATCAGCAAAGGCACACTCGGCCGACTTGTCGACCAAGTTACCGATGGCAGTCTGGATGCGAGCCGCATCGTAGGGTTAGCCCCCTTCCTTGGCAAGGCTCATATCGAGAAACTGCTGGAAGGAATGAACGAGGACAACTACAATCCGGACCTGCTCGCAAGTCTCGCCCCCTTCATCGGGAAAGAAACGCTGAGCAGGCTGGTGACCGGCCTCGTGAACCGGATGAAATAATTACAGCTTGAACTTATCGACTACGGTCTGCAGCTCGCCGGCCATCCGGATCAAATACGAGGAGGAACCGGATATTTCCTCCATGGCCGCGAGCTGCTCCCTGGTTGCCCCCGAAACAGCCTGCGCACCTGCTGCCGCAGCTTGCGATACATCCGAAATATGTGACATCGCTTGCACGATCTCATTCGTTCTTTCCTTCATCTGCTGGGTGGCAGCCGATACTTCGCCGACTTGGCTATTGACCGACTGGACGGAGCTTTCGATATGGGAGAACAAGCCGCCTGCCGTTTGAATGACCTCCATCCCTAGCTGAACTTCCTTGGTCGCCGCAAGCATCGAGCTTCTCGCTTGACCGATTTCCTCCCTCACGGAGCCAACGAGAGCAGCCACTTTCTCCGCGGAACGCGAGGATTGACCGGCAAGCTTCTTCACCTCTTCGGCAACGACGGCAAACCCTCGCCCCTGTTCCCCTGCTCTGGCCGCTTCGATGGCAGCGTTAAGCGAGAGCAGATTGGTCTGCTGCGACAGCTCCGCTATCGCTTCGTTGATATGCCCGATCTCTTGGGATGTCTCGACCAAATGGGCAATCGTTTGGGCCAAACCGTCAACGGAACGGCTGATAGAGCTCATTTGGCCAATCGCGATTTTCAAAGCCTTGCTTCCTTCCAACGATTTGTCCGCAACCTGCATCGTGGTACTCGCCGCCCGTTGCGCGCTCGAAGCGATTTGACCGATTTGCCCCGACACCTCGTGCACGGCCAGCGCGCCCTCTTCAACCAGCCGAACCTGCTCGCCGGCACCTTCCGCCATGCGTTCGACAACGTCCGCGATATGCTCCGTAGCCGATGACGTTTGGACAGCGCTCGCCGACAACTGCTGCGATGAGGCGGCCAACTGATCCGACGATCGTCCAACATCGGATAATACCGACCGGAGCGATCCGATCATTAAGTTGAAGCTGGCCGCCAGCTGGCCGAATTCGCCGTTCGCCGGCCCGTTTACCTGCTCGCTTAAATCGCCTTCGCTTATTTTACGGGAAACGCGAGCAAGTTCTGTTAACGGTCCTGTGATAGAGCGAATGATAAACAGGATTAGTATCGCGCCAAGCAGCGTAGATACCGCAATAACGATGATTGTGTTGTCAAAAATTGGCGCGGCCGTTTCGGTAACCTCGCCCGGAGAGCGGTCGCCGGCGATTTTCCAACCCGTTAACCCGTTCGTGATGTAGATCAGCCTGCGCGTATCCCCATCCGGCGATTGCTGCTCGATTTCGCCCGTATCTCCGCTGAACATCGAATTCATGCCGCCTTCGGGAGCAGCTTCTCCCTCTACTCCTTCAGCGTCCGCAGGCGGCGTTTGCCCGTCTCCGTCTTCCATCTCGCCCCCGCTGCCCCATGGAGGGGATACGATGGCCGCTCCGCCCGGGCTGAAGATCGCGATAAATCCGTCCTCGCCGATTTTTACGCTGCTTACCTCCGCTTGCAGGCCGGATAAATTCAACGCTATCGCGATTACCGATTGACCATCGTTTGCCATCTTCGCCACGGTTACAGCCGAAGTCTTGCCGTCTGCCAGGGTATAAGGCTCCGTTATGGCAACTTGTCCGTTATTCTCCATGGCCAACAGATAATACGGACTGTTTTTATCCGTAATTACAGTCGCTTCTTCGATTTCGGGATGCGCCTGTATGTATGTATCCAATAGCTCTCCAGTCGGCAAACCAGAGGATACGGCTTGCGCTAGAACAGTCACGTCGCCTATTTTCGCGCGCATGATCTCATCGATCGTGTAGCTCATCAGATTGATTTCCGCGGTTGCCGCCAAATGCATTTGTTCGTCTACTTTGTTTTTGGCGGTGACGTAGCCAAAGCTTCCTATTGCCAAGCTCGGCAACAACAGAACGAGCAGGAAGGATATCCATAATCGGCTCCTGACCGTTCCTCTCTTCCCGTTTTTGAGCATCATCGAAAAGCCCCCTTGTCTAAGTTGCGATGTCATTGGTTAATTATGTATGGGGAAGCTTAATCCTCGGTTAGCCCAAACTGAATGTTTTCTGAAGCCTCCTGCCCGCACCGCCTCTTGATGATCGTATGAGGTGATCTCCTGTTCGCTTTTCACCGAGATTACACGTATCCCTCCTATCCTTTATTTATCCACCTATTATTATAATTGGCGAACATCGGCCAGCTTAATGCCCTCTAAAAGCAGTTTCAGCGTCCTCATCGCTTCTTCCAGCGCGCCCGCTATAAATCAAACAATAAAATTACACACGATCATCGTAGGAATAGCTATTCAGTAATGAGGGGAACTGCTATATGCTAGGCTCATACGACCAATCCGAACCTTTCCTCATGAAATGGCCCTTTCATCCTCCGCTATCTTTGCACGATGCACGTTGCACGCTGCGACCTCAACTCTGAACGCTCTACTTCTGTCAAATTGTGAAAACAAATGAAAACAACATAACCTATCTGTCTATTAAGGAGGTGATCGTCAAAAGTCCACTCATTTTGCGCAATAATGTAAGCGCATTATTTTCCTTAAGAAAGATATAACTAGGAGGTTATTTATGTTCTCTATGAGCAAACGGCTTACGAAAAATCCGTCCTTCATTCTGTTCCTATCCCTCGTGGTATTGCTGTCGCAGTTCACCCTCTACCCTTCCGACTCGTCCGCCGCCGGCGGGCCTAACCTTGCCGCTGGCAAAAGCGTGACGTCAAGCGGATATGCCGATGTATACGTTGCAAGCAATGTCGTCGACAGCAACTCTGGTACGTATTGGGAAAGCGTGAACAACGCATTCCCGCAGTGGATTCAAGTCGATCTCGGCGCAAGCGCCAGCATCGATCAAGTCGTGTTGAAGCTGCCGGCAGGCTGGGAGACGCGCACGCAAACGTTGGCCGTGCAGGGCAGCGCGAACGGCTCATCGTTTACCGACATCGTTGGCTCTGCAAGCTATGTGTTCAACCCTTCCGTGAGCGGCAATTCCGTAACGATTAACTTTGCCGCTGTCAGCACGCGTTATGTTCGCCTGAGCATCTCCGCCAACACGGGCTGGCAAGCTGGACAAATTTCCGAATTCGAAATTTACGGAGCAACCGTTACACCTACGCCAACGCCTCCAGTTACTCCTACTCCTACTCCTACTCCTACTCCTACTCCTACACCAGCACCTACAGGCACTTATCAAGCCGAGACTGCTGCACTCGCTTCCGGCGCTAAAGTAAATACCGATCATACCGGATACTCCGGCACAGGGTTCGTAGACGGTTACTGGACACAAGGTGCGGCAACTACGTTTACGGTTAGCGCAGCGTCAGCCGGCAACTACGATGTCGCCTTGAAATACGGCAACGCCCAAGGCGCTTCGCGTACGATCAGCGTCTACGTCAACGGTACGAAAATTCGCCAGACAACGCTTGCCAACCTCGCGAACTGGGATACATGGGGCACGAAAACCGAAACGCTGGCTTTGAATGCCGGCAGCAATACGATCGCGTACAAATATGACGCGGGCGATTCCGGCAATATTAACTTGGACCAGATTACGTTGACATTCACGAATACGACGCCTACCCCTACACCAACGGCTTCACCTACACCTACACCTACAACTACACCGACTCCTACAGCATCTCCAACACCATCACCTACAGTATCGCCGACTCCAACACCAACGGTTACGCCTACACCTACGACGCCAACCGGAAATAATGTCGCATTGAACAAAAGCATTACCTCTTCCTCTACCGTCCACACTTTTGTAGCAGCTAACGGCAACGATGGCAGTACGGCTACATACTGGGAAGGCGGCAGTAACCCAAGTACCCTCACAGTCGATCTCGGCTCCAACCATAACATCACATCGATCGTCTTGAAGTTGAACCCAGCAACTGAATGGGGCACTCGCACCCAAACGATTCAAGTATTAGGCAATAACCAAGACTCGGCTGCGTTCAACAATCTCGTATCCTCCGCGTCTTACACATTCAATCCGGCTACCGGCAACTCGGTAACGATTCCGGTCACCGCCACGGTGAAGCAGGTTCGCTTGAACATCACGGCCAACACCGGCTCTTCTGCCGGGCAAGTAGCGGAATTCGAAATATACGGCACACCGGCTCCGAATCCGGATCTGACGATTACCGGCATGGCCTCCGCGCCGGCATCGCCGGTCGAGACCGATGCGATTACATTGAGCGCAACCGTCAAAAATAACGGCAACGCAAACGCACCGGCAACTTCGGTCAACTTCTATCTGGCCGGCGAACTTGTCGGTTCTGCACCGGTCAGCGCTTTGGCGGCCGGCGCTTCAACAACGGTTACGCTGAATGCCGGAACAAGAAATGCCGGCACTTACGCAGTAAGCGCCAAAGTCGATGAGAACAATGCAATCATCGAGCAGAACGACAGCAACAACAGCTTTACGAGCGCGTCCTCGCTGACGGTCGTTCCTGTGCCGAGCTCCGACCTCATTACGACGGCATCCTGGAATCCAGGCAATCCGAGCGCAGGTAACACCGTAACGTTCACGGTTAATTTGAAAAACCAAGGCAACGTTGCATCAGCAGGCGGCGCCCATGCGATTACGCTTCTGCTGAAGAACGCAGCAGGCACGACGATTCAGACGCTGAGCGGCTCATATAGCGGAGCGCTCGCGGCAGGCCAATCGGCCAACGTTAATCTCGGTACGTGGACAGCCGCCAACGGCAGCTATACGGTTGCGGCAACCGTTGCGAACGATGCGAACGAGGTGAGCATCAAGCAAGCGAACAACACAAGCACATCAAGCCTATATGTTGGCCGCGGCGCGAATATACCGTTCACCATCATTGAGGCGGAAGCTCCCTCCAACTCGACGAACGGAACGAAACTTGCGCCTAACTTCAAACCAGGCGACTTCGCCGGCGAAGCTTCCGGACGTTCAGCCGTCCATCTCGATGCAACGGGCGAATATGTCGAGTTTACGCTTACCGCTCCAGCGAACGCATTCGTTCTACGCAACGCGATAGCCGAAAGTACGACCGGAACGGTCAGCATCTACGCTGACGGTGTCGATAAGGGCAACTTCAACGTCACCTCCAAGTTCTCTTACGTTTACGCAACGCCAAGTACGCTCGGCCGTCTCGGCTACGACAACGCTCCTGGGGCAGGCTTAACGGCATACTGGCTCTATGAGGATTCGCAGCTTATGCTCGATCAAGTGTATCCGGCAGGCACGAAGATTAAAATTCAGAAGGATGCCGGCGACGTATCCTGGATTTATGTCGACATGATCGAAACGGAAAACGTCGCGCCAGCTGCTTCTAACCCGGATCCAAGCAAATACGTTCAAGTTTCGGCTACCAAATCCATTGAGCAGGCGCTTAACGAATTCAGGCAAGATAACACGAAGAAGGGCATCTTCATCCCTTCCGGCGAGTGGACGATCAACAGCAAAATCTTCCTCTACGGCCGTGCAACGGAGATCATCGGCGCAGGCCCATGGCATACGAAGCTCGTCGCGCCGCAGAGCCAGTCCAATACGGATGTCGGCTTTAATATCGGATCGACCGCGAACGGTTCGACGATCAAAGATCTGTCCGCATGGGGCAACTATATTTACCGGACAGATGGTCCAGGCAAGTTCATTGACGGCAACGGCATGCAGGACGTTACGGTTCAGAATATTTGGGTCGAGCACTTCATCTGCTTGTACTGGGGCGTCAACTCCTCCTACAATACGTTCCAAGACAATCGGATCAAAAACACGTTCGCGGACGGAATTAACATGACGAACGGCTCGTCCTATAATGTCATCGACAACAACTACTCGCGCGGAGCCGGCGACGACGCTTTCGCCTTGTTCAGCGCAGTCGATGCAGGCGGGTCTTACAACGTAGGCAACGTATACTCGAATCTGACCGCTACTTGCGTTAGACGCGCAGCCGCGTTCGCCGTATACGGCGGTTCGGGCAACCTGTACCAGAACCTGTACGGCGCAGATACGCTTACGTATCCGGGTCTCACGATCAGCAGCCTGAGCTTCGGCTACAATACGCTCGGCTTCGGCGACCAAGATACGGTCATCGACGGCGTTACGCTTGACCGTACCGGCGGCGACTTCTGGACCAGCGTAGGTGCGGACGACAAGATCAACGAATACCAGAACTTCGGCGCGATCTGGTTCTTCGGCGGCGACCGGACGTTCAAGAACATCCTCGTCAAAAACGTCGACATCAACAATCCGGTCTACTTCGGCCTGATGTTCCAGACGAAATCGCCGGAAAATCTCGCGATGCAAAACGTTCGCGTCGAGAACGTCAACATCAACAACCCTACCCGCTACGGCATCAAGCTCGTCGTCAGAGCGGAGCAAGGGCAAGGCCCGGCGGTCGGCGGCGCAAGCTTCACGAACGTGAAGATTAACAACCCAGGCGTTGCCGCCATCTACGGCGAGAGCGGCAGCCCGAACTTTACGGTCACGAGAGTATCCGGCAACAACTGGTGATCGACTAGACGCCGCCACTACAAAAAAGAGCTTACTCGGGCAACCGAGTAAGCTTTTTTTCTGTTATCAGACCTTTTCCATATATAGGTTCCTTTCGGCAGTCGTATAGAGTATCTTTAAAATATGTCTAAAAAGTACACCGATGGTTAAAGGAGCACAACTATGCCGGACTGGTCGTATCAGACCTTATTTCGACCTTTATTATTTAAGCTTCCATCACGACTAGGCAGAGCTATAACGTTAAAAGCCATAGGAACGCTAAGCAAGTTGCCTAGCGGTCCCTTTGTCATACGGACGCTTGGTCATATGGAGCCGTCGCCGCTGCTGGAGCAAGAGCTGGCAGGACTCTCCTTAAGCACGCCGGTAGGCTTGTCTGGTAGCTTGGACCCGCAGGGAACGGCTCATAAAGCGCTCGCTCAGTTCGGCATCGGCTTCATTGAGCATGGTCCCGTTACGGTTCGTCCTATACACGTTCAAGCACCGATTGAAAACGACCATGCGAACGAAACGATACGCTACCCCTCCTACTATGAAAATGAAGGCGTTGAACGTACGGCTATCCGTATGGGCAAGCCCGGACATCGATTGCCGCAAATGGCGCGGATTACGCCCCTTCCCAGCTCATCCGCGGAGGAGGCTGTTCATGAGCTTTGCAATATGATGGCACGGCTAAGCCGTTCTGGCGCTTCGGCCTTTTATGTGGATATCATTAACGGAACTCGCGTTTGGGAGGAAATAGTAGATATCGCAAAAGGCTTTACAGCAGTCGCGGCGTCCTATAATCCGAATCAAGTGCCGCTATTTCTCTATGTACCGCCCGACCTCTCTAATGAGAAATTATGCAGCCTGCTGGACATGGAGGAGGCTTCTTTCTGGAACGGAGTTGTTATTGGAGAAGCCATTCACGAATGCGATAATGTTCATGACGAATACTACCCAATTAAGGTTGGAAGAGAAGCAAAAGAAATATCCCTGGAGAAAATAAAACATCTTCGTAGCCACTCCCACTATTCCGATTCATTCGTGATCAAAGCGGGAGGCGGCGTTCATGAGCCGCAGGATGCGCTCGATCTTATGAACGCCGGCGCGAATGCCGTCATGCTGCACAGCGGACTCGTCTATGCCGGCCCGGGCCTTCCGAAGCGAATCAACGAAGCCGTTATTTATGAACGGGTTCGGAGTACGGCTAAACCCGAGACGCCTTCCTTTTGGAAGCATTGGGGCTGGATGTGCTTGCTAGGGATCGGAATGATCATTGGCGGCATTCTTTCATGGATCATCGCCGCGACGACTGTGCTATTGCCTTACGATTTGGATTTTATAGGCATGTCAGTGGAAGAGCTTCATGTCATTAACCATCATCTGCTCCATTTCATGTCGCATGATCGGATTACGCTGGCCGGGACAATGATTTCTATCGGCATTCTTTATTACCAGTTGGCGAGGTATGGACTGAAGGACGGCCTACACTGGGCCAAGACAGCATTAATTACCTCGGGCCTGGTGGGCTTTGCTAGCTTTTTTCTATATTTGGGCTACGGCTATTTCGATCCGCTCCATGCGCTCGCTGCCGCTTTGCTGTTTCCTATGTTCCTTCTCTCCATGCGCGGCAACCCGGACCAGCCCTATCGGAAGCCAGTCAATCTGCGCAATACTCGAATATGGCGCAAGGCGATGTGGGGGCAGTTATGCTTTGTTGTACTCGGTTTTGCGCTAGCCATCGGCGGGTTAACGATTGCGACGGTCGGAGTCACGGAAGTTTTCGTGCCGGAGGATCTTGCCTATTTACAGGTAACGCCTGCCGAGCTGGACGCAGCCAATCCGCGGTTAATGCCATTAATCGCCCATGATCGGGCTGGCTTCGGCGGCGCGCTGCTTTGCGATGCATTAGCTATTCTCATCATTGCTTTGTGGGGTATTCAGCAAGGAGCGCGCTGGTTGTGGTGGACGCTGCTGCTTGGCGGAGCTCCGGGCTTCTATGCCGGTTTCAGCGTGCATTTCTCGATCGGCTATACCGATTTTTGGCATTTGCTGCCTGCGTTATTCGCGCTGCTCCTATACGTTTTCGGAATCATTCTCTTATATCCGTACCTGATGCGGGGCGAGTCGGCTAAGTAAATACTCGAGTGGCGACGTTCAACTCGAGGGCTTCCCTTTCCGCTGCGACAGGATTTCCGGATACTGTTGATTCGCGATTTGAGCGTCGAGGGCTCGACATGTCTCAGCTTGCAAATTTCTTGGCGCGTATAATTCTTCATTAATAAACGATCAACGAAGATATACTCGTCCTTTGCGAAGCTGCCTGCATCGTTTCACTGGGATCAATGCGAGCAATGGGACGAGCTGGCTGCAGTGGTCAGAAAATACACGGACGTTTAACGTCATCAAACAAACGACATCATGAAGAAAGGTCATCCTATGCGCTTGGGCAAGGGATGACCTTCTTTGTTAACCGGCAAAACGTTTAAGCAGCTTAATCGCTCCGAGATGCATGCCTTCGTGATAGAGGGTGAACGTCAGGAATTCCCCGATCGTGCTTAATTGCACGCCCGATCCCGTCGTATAGGTCGGCGTAACCGCTTCGTCCAATCGCCCCTGCAATAGGCTCTGAATCCGTTTCGGCTGTTCGGCCAGCATCTCCAGCAACACCTCAAGCGCGGGAGGCTCTTCCTTCCAATCGGCAGGTTTCGTTCCTCTCGCGAACAACCGTTCAAAGCTTTCCGGCAATTGCACCGTATCGCCGGAGAAATGAAAAGCAAACTTCTCCTGCACCAAATAAATATGCCCCAGGTTCCATCTCAGATTGTTGTTGAACCCTTCCGGGACGGTATCCAGTAATGCTTCGGAAATCCCTTCCACTGCCTTAATCGTAAGATTGCGTATGGCTTCGATCTGATAGAATAATGCTTTGCTCATAGGACCCCTCTTTTTCGGTGGATTTTAACAGTATAAGAGCAGATGCCAAACATTATCCACAGTTTACCATACGGTTTGTTATTTTATCGAGTCGGTTACTCTCCGCGAAGACGACGCAAGTCCGCAAGAGCAGCGACGGTCTCCGAACAGCATGCTGTAGCTGGATGGAAAAGCTTGATTCACGCGCTGAACCTCCTTCGCGAACTGCTGCTTCTCCAGCGGCAAAGGGCTTAGCCGATCAGCCTGCTGTTGCGTATCAATGACCGCGCCCGGCGGAACGAACCGATTGTCTGCGACGCGGACACCGCCGGTTACGACGGCGTGGTTCGAAACGAATACGCCGCTGCCCAGCTCAGCGTCGAACACGAGCGCATGAAAACCGACGAACGCTCCCGCTCCCAGCAACGCCGGCCCGTGAATGATAGCGCCATGCCCGCACGTAACCTCCGAATCAATATAGATCGAATAGCGGCTGCCCCCGACCGTTACGTATTCATCCTTCAACCCATGTAAAATAACGCCGTCCTGCAGATTCGTGCGATCGCCAATGTAGAACGGCGTCCCTTCGTCCGCGCGTAAACTTACGCCCGGCGCAACGAACACCCCTTCCTTAATCGTAACGTCCCCGATAATGCTTACGAACGGACCAATAAACGCGTCCTTGCTTATGACAGGCACACGCGATACCGGTACGGTAGGTGTAACCGGATTCGGACTGATGAACCGAACGAACAGATTATACGGACCCTCCGGCTTCAGGAAATGAACCATCGAACGAAACCCTTTTCCCATACCTGTCATCCCCCTACTCTTTAACAGCAGTAGTTAACTATATGTGTAAAGAACGATGGATTCCCCTGGTCGAGGTAACAATTTGGCAGATACGACCGTCTGATTCCATATAACAGGAACTCATGCTACAATAAGTAATCCTGCGGCGATGTAGTTCGCAGATTGTTTATAACAAGAAAGGTAGTGTTTCACCATGTTAACCAAATGGCGGCCATTCACTAGCTGCCACGCACTTGTCCTAATCGTATCGTTCGTCGTCATCATAAGCACGTACATTACATTCAGCCAAGGCCATGACATGTATCTCGGAAGCTTCACCGAATATAACAACGATGACGTAAAGTACATCCGCAGTGCAGAGACGCTTCTGCAGCATGGAATATTCACCTACCATGAGCCGGACGTATCTACCGTATTCATCATGCCGGGTCTTCCGTTCGTTCTCGCCTTTTGTATGAAGCTGTTCGGATATTGGGGCGGTATACAAGCTTTCCGTCTCGTGCAAATCTTGTTTTTGGCGGGCACGATCGTTCTACTCTATTTATTTAGCCGTCGTCTTCTTAATGACCGGTTCGGAATTATTGTAGCGCTCTTATTCGCGCTTTATATACCGAACTATGTCGCTGCCAACCTCATTCTTACGGAGGTGCTCGGCCAATTCTTCCTTTGGCTGTTTTTGTACGCCGGCTACCTGGCTGTTACACGGCACAGCTTGCCATTATTCGCATTAGCTGCCGCGAGCTTAAGCTTGGGCATTTACGAGCGGCCTAACTTTGCCCTGCTTCCGGTCGTTTTCTTGGTGTACATGCTTATTCACGGCTACCGGGTGAAGCAGCTCATTAAGCCCGCCCTTGTCGTATCCGGCGTCGTTCTACTGTGCATGTCTCCGTGGTGGATCCGCAACGCGATTGTTTTCCATGAGTTTATTCCACTCACGTTGTCTTCGGGTAATCCTTCGCTGCTCGGCTCTCAGCTTGAATGGCAATACCCGCCGGGAGCAGTCGAAAAATTCAAGGACGACTTCGATAAGATCGCATCTGCGACCAATCGCATAGATTCGGATCGCTTCCAGAAGGAGCTCGCCGTGAAAATTCGAAATTACGGCTTCCAAACTCAGCCTATGGCGTACCTTTGGCAATACACGGCGGACCGCGTCAATGATATGTTCAAAGTTCCTTATTACTGGAAAGAGATTTTCGGACTAAAGCCGCATTTCGTCAAGACAACGCACTTCGTTATGATCGGCATAGGAATCTTAGGCTTCATTATGACGTTAGTGATGAAAGTTCGACGCAAGGATTTGTCGCTCTTATGGTTAACGGCGCTTTACTTTGTCGTAACCGCGCTTCCGTTCATCACCTTTTCAAGGTATGGGTATTTCCTTATGTCGTTCTTCATTATCTATGCCGCATTTGCTATTCATGCGTTCATACCGAAAGCGCAGCTGCACTCGAGCCGTGCCAAAAGCTCAAGCAGCTTGCACGGTTAAGCTTAATACCGAAATAACTGGAATTACTCCTTTTATTTTCGAGGTTGAGGGCCATTTTGGAGTAATAACTGGAAAAAACCCCGTTATTGATAAGAAAAGCTGCACCATAAGTACGCTTATGGTGCAGCCTCTCCCTTTAAACCAACCTATTACTTTTTCAAATGATACGGTACGGTCGTTACGATCACGTCTTTGCGATGAAGCAGATTGGCTCTAATCATGAAGCTGGTCTGGTTGTGCAAAATATTGTGCCAGCCCTTCTTCGGAATGAACTGCGGGATAACAACCGTCACCTGATAATTCGACTCGCTTGCCTTACGCTGAACGGTATCGACGAACTTGAGCAGCGGATGGATGATCGTTCGATACGGCGAGTGGAGCGTCACCAACCGTACGTCAGGCATAAACTTCTCCCACTTCTCCTCGAACGCCGCTTCATCCTCCCGCTCGAAAGGAATGTACACCGCAATAATCTGCTCGGCTCTCAGCGACTTCGCGTAGTTGATCGAATTCTCGACGACATGCGTAATGCCGGCCACCGGCAAAATAATGACGTTGCCCTCTATCGCAACTGGCGGCTCGCAGGTCGCCAGGCGCAGCTGCTCCCCTACCGCTTCATAATGCTTCTTGATCCGCATGAACAAATAAATGATTAGCGGCAAGAAAATGAGAATCGACCATACTTGCTCGAACTTCGTCAGGAAGAACATTATCGTGACAACGAAGCTAATAAGTGCTCCCGTCGCATTAATAATAAGCTTCGTTACCCAGCCTTTCGGCTTCTCACGAATCCACTTCACGATCATGCCCGTCTGCGACAGGGTGAACGGAATGAACACGCCTACCGCATATAGCGGGATCAGATGCTCCGTCTGTCCGTGGAACGCAATAATGAGAATGATGGACAGTACGCCCAAAATAATAATGCCGTTCGAGTAGCCGAGCCGATCGCCCCTCACCGTGAACATGCGCGGAATGAACTTATCCTTCGCCAAATTCACCGCAAGCAGCGGGAAAGCCGAATAGCCCGTATTAGCCGCAAGAATGAGAATAAGTGCCGTCGTGCCTTGAATGAAATAATACATAATGTTGCGTCCGAACGTCTCTTCGGCGATCTGCGATACGACCGTCACTTCCACCTTTGGCGAAATTCCGTAATAATAGGCGAGCCATACGATACCGGAAAATAACACCGCAAGCAGCGCCCCCATCGCAACCAATGTCTTCGCCGCATTGTTCGGAGCAGGGTCCTTGAAGTTCGGAATCGCGTTCGATATCGCCTCAACGCCCGTCAGCGCCGAGCTGCCCGATGCGAAAGCCCGCAGCAGCAAGAACAGGCTGATACCCGCAACCGGCGTGCCAAGCGGCGGATGCAGCTCCGGCGATACGTGACCGGTAGCGATGTTGTAGATACCGACGCCGATCATGATGAACAGCGCCAACACGAACAAGTACACGGGATAAGAGAGAATCGAAGCCGATTCCGTCACGCCCCGCAAGTTCAATATCGTGATGAAGATGACGAAGACCACCGCGATCAGGACTGTGTATTCATGGAGGCTGGGAAAAGCCGACGTAATCGCGTCGGTTCCGGCCGATACGCTTACCGCAACGGTCAATATATAATCGACCAGCAGCGCGCCGCCTGATATGAGCCCCGGGAACAGGCCGAGATTTTGTTTCGATACAACATAAGCGCCGCCGCCATGCGGATAAGCGAATATAATTTGTCGATACGATAAAATTAATGCCGTCAATAAAATCAATACGCCAATTGCAATCGGAACAGAATACCAGAACGCCGCTACGCCAATCGTCATTAGCACAAGCAGAATTTGTTCCGGACCGTAAGCAACCGAGGATAATGCGTCCGAAGACAGAATAGCGAGCGCCTTCGTCTTCGCGAGCTTCTGCTCGCCAAGTTCCTTCGACTTCAGCGGTCGACCGATTAATAATCTTTTGATTGAAGCTAACATGCTGTCACCGCCGTCAAAGAATGGTTTTTCCTTAAAAAAGAGCATAACAAAAAAAGCCGCAGGGAAATCCCCGCGGCTATAAGACGAGCCGTAGTTGATTCACCTCTCCATACACGCTTACAAGGTTAGCTGACGGATTCGGGCGTTTAGAGTCGCCCTACCTCGAGCGCGCCCTCATGAAGACGGCGACTCTCGGATTCACCCCGGCGACGTAGCAAGCTTTCGCTTATGCTGCGCGTCGCAATTGGTTCCCCTGCTTTCCGCTTCGAGATCGGAAACTCAGCGATCGTGAATATATATTTTAGTGCATTACGATCATAGTCCTCTGGGAATGGAATGTAAACCAACGTTTTCGTTCAAAAAACGTTAAAAAAGCGTTAGAAAATCCATGAATGCGCATACATGACCGCAAGACGCGGCGCACGTCCCTGCTTTGCGCATTTTAATCGTTCAATCGCCCCAATATCCGCTTTAGACTTAAAAATAGTCATTCGTCATGCGGTCGCAGCGGGGAAAGCGAGCGAAAACTCCGCACCGCCGCCTGCTCGATTGGCTGCCATAATGTTGCCGCCGCACCTTTCGACAATCGCGCGGGCAATCGCGAGCCCCAGCCCGCTCTCGCCGTCTTTGCCTTTCACGAAGCGATGGAACAGGTAAGGCAGCAACTCTTCAGGAATGCCGTTGCCGTCATCGGAAACCGATAATTCGACCCGTCCGCCATGAACCGCCGCATGAATATAAATATGCTTGTTCGCATAGCGAACCGCATTGGACGAAATATTAAGCAGCGCTTGCAGCAGCTTATCCCGGTCGGCGAGTACGAGCATATCGGCATGCTCTTCGATGGAAGGATGAAGGGCCAGCTGTTTTTTGACGAGCAAAGGGTTGACGCGTTCGATCGTTTCCGTAAGCAGCTCCTTGACGTTGACGACAACCGGCTTATAAATATCTTCTTCGCTGTCGAGCTTGGCGAGCAGAGTCATTTCCGTCACAATGTTTTTCAATCTTGCGCTCTCGCTTAATATAATGTCCAACCCTTTGCGAACGGATTCGCCTTCGAACACGCCGTCCCGAATACCTTCCGTATATCCCGCGATTGACATTAACGGCGACTTCAGTTCATGGGAAGCATTCTGGAAAAACTGCTTCTGCGCCCGATTGAACCGATGCAGCTCGCCGGCCATTTCATGAACGGTCCGCGCGACTGCGCCAATCTCGCCGCTCGCTTTCACAAGCTGTACGTCGGCGAATTGCCTTCCCTTCACTTTCGTCAGCTCCTCCTTCAGCCTGATTAACGGCTTAATAAGCTTCCTCGTAATGAGATGACTAAGGACGAGTATAAGAACGCCGCCAATCGCGAATACGAGCAGCAGACGTCCAAGCAGCGCACGCTCGATTTCTTCGATCTTGCTAACGGAGGTTAACAGCGTCAGCTTGCCTTGGGGAACAGCCGTTACGTCGACCAAATACCGACTGTCGCTGCCGTCCCAGATTTTATCCAAATTAATGGATTCGACTGCTTTGGCCGTCGCGACTGGGACCGCTCCCGATTGTGTCGCCGTCGCCGTCTCCAGTATCATCGCATTCGAGCTGATTATATTGATCGAGGCCATCGGGATCAGCTCGTCTGTATTCACATCGACATAATTGCCGTTATTATCCGTTACGATTGCCGAAATACCCGATGCCGTAACTGGCGACAGCGTAACTGCCTCTCCTGACAGCTTTGCAGAATCAAGAGATGTAACGGCTGTCAACGTTGTATGATTCTCAAGCGACTTCGTTATTTCGGCGCTTACCTGCTTCATATCTTCTTTCTGGGCAACCATGAAATGATCAAGCAGCACAAAATGGATCAATACCGCCGTCACCGACAACACGATTACAAGAGCAGCGCCGAAAGCAATATTGATCTGATGAACGAGCTTCATTATGCATTCACACCCCTGTCCGTGCGCATCCGATAGCCGTGGCCCCATACCGATTCAATGGGCAGATGCTCGATTTTTTTACGAATTCGCTTAATCAAATGATCGACGGCGCGGTCGCTGCCGAAATAATCGTCGCCCCATACGAGCGTCAAAAGGTCGGATCTTGTAAAAGCGCGGTTCGGTTGCTCAATGAACACTTTGAGCATGGTGAATTCCTTGCTCGTCATGTCGACTTCTGTCTCCTGCCAGAATACGCGCCTCTCCTCCGGCAGCAGCTTAAGCTCGCCTAGCTCCAGTCTTGCCCCCTGCAGCGCCGGATCAGAGCCAACTGCCGTTCCCGTTCCATGTCCAGGAAGCATCCCTTCCTCTCCCTGATTCAGCTTGTTCCAGCGCTTCAGCTGCCGATTGATTCTGGCGACAAGCTCTCGCGGACTGAACGGCTTCACCATGTAGTCATCGCCGCCAAGCTCTAGTCCCAATATTTTATCGACTTCCGTATCCTTGGCCGAGATCATAATGATAGGCACTTCAGCTTCGCTGCGAATGCGCCTGCACAGCTCGTAGCCGTCCATGCCGGGCAGCATAATATCAAGCACCCATAGATCGGGCGGGTTCGTCCGCCATAACGCCAAAGCTTCTTCAGCGGATTCCATTCCGATCGTCTCGTATCCTTCCTTCCGCAAGTACATTTCAACAAGATGGCGTATATGCTGGTCATCGTCCACGACGGCGATGCGGTAATTAGTAAGCAAAGCGCTCAATGCCATGCCCTCCCATTCAAGCCTTTAATGATCCATTCTTATGGTTCAAGTATACCAAGCAGGCCCCGCTAATGGGGTCATGCCATCGTTTTTCCACAAATACACCAACGTTGTGCCACACTCGTCCGATACTCTTAGAGCTGTAACACAAACCTATTGGGAGAGTGAATAAATATGAACCGCAAACTAGTCATTTCCAGAGCCGTCCTATCGTCCGCGCTATTATTAAGCGCAATTGCCGCTCCGTCCCTGTCGAGCGCAGCAAGCGCAAGCGGAAATACGCCGATCATCAAAGGGGAGGCGAAGCAGCTAGCTACGCTAACTAAGGCAAGCACTTTGGAAGCCTCGTCCGTCGTGTACAGCTTCAACAATCCCGTTGAGCTTGCCGAGCAATATGCTCCGGAGACCGTACCAGCCTGGAAGAAGGCGTTGGAGCAATACGAGAAGCATGTCGGAACGGCGATCTCATTCCACAACGCCGGTATTGCCGTCCAAGCCCTCCCTCTCGCAGAAGGAGAAGTACCTGCTTTCGAAGTAACGGAGAACATTGATCTGACAAAGCTCGAGGAAGGCACGTCTACGCTGACTTCCGCAAGCGCTTCGGGCGTTCAGTTGAAAAGTGTCGACCTGACGAAAGCCGTGAGCGCCCAGCCAATCAAGCTGGACGATGTTAAGATGATAAATGCAGAGCTTATCAACATTAGCGTGAGCCAAAGCGACGAAGCCGCCGTTACCGTTACGGAGGCAAACGATGCGGACATGTCGTTTATTCGTGCCGAGATCGCTTTGTCAAAAGCCGTTCAGTCCGAGGACGCAGCGGCGATCAAGCAAGCACTGGGCGCTTTGCTCGAGCAATACAATGTGCAAATCGCTGAGTGGGAAGCGGCAGCAACGAAGTAATTACCGCTCATGAGTTATACGTAATAGAAGAGGATGTCCCGCAATGACGAGCGGGACATCCTCTTCTATTTTTGCTACCTGCGTCTGTAAACTTTTATGAAAATATTAAAGCGATCTTAATAGTTCTTAATGTTTTCTTTCCGGATTATTTAATTCCGCTCCCTATAATCAAGGGCAAGCTCGGAATTCGAGAGGAGAGAAAATAATTAATGACCATTCAACATATAGCCGTTCTGTTCGGAGGAAAATCTACGGAGTACGGGGTGTCGCTGCAATCGGCCGCTTCGGTGATCGACCATTTGGACCGCTCCAAATACGCTGTCATTATGCTTGGAATTACGCGTGAAGGCACTTGGTATAGATATAACGGAAGCACCGATGAGATCAGGAGCGATCGCTGGCATTGCCATGCAAGCTGTATCCCTGCCTTCCTATCACCTAGTCGTTCTATAGCTGGAATCGTTGAATTGGCTGGCACTGAATATCGAACTGTATCTATAGATGCCGTCATTCCTGTTCTTCATGGACGTAATGGCGAGGACGGAACCGTGCAAGGACTGTTGGAACTGTCAGGCATACCTTTCGTTGGCTGCGATACGATGTCATCGGCAATAAGCATGGACAAGGCGATAGCGAGTACGCTCGTTCGCGCTGCAGGAGTTCAGACAGCCGCTTCGATTACTGTATGGGAGAGTGGAGATTGGGAGGCGGCAGCGGCCGAAGCGATGAAGCTTGGTTTTCCTTTGTACGTGAAGCCTTCCAGATCGGGTTCGTCGTTCGGCATTACGAAAGCTTATGACCATGCGGCTCTGCACCAAGGCATTCGAGACGCATTCTCCCATGATAGCAAGGTTATTATCGAACAAAATATCGACGGCTTCGAGGTTGGCTGCGCGGTGCTTGGCAGCGGAGACGAGCCGTTCATCGCCGAGATCGACGAGATCGAGCTGGCGGGCGAGTTTTTCGATTATGACGAGAAGTATTCGCTGCGCACCTCGCAGATCCGCCTTCCTGCCCGATTGGAGGCAGCAATTGCCGAACAAGTGAGGGCCGCGGCGCAAATCATCTACAAGACGCTTGGCTGCTCGGGCCTCGCCAGAGTGGACATGTTCGTCACGAGCGATGGCCGTATCGTGTTCAACGAGGTCAATACGATGCCCGGCTTCACCGCTTCCAGCCGCTACCCGAACATGATGCGGCATAGCGGCGTATCGTATCCGCAGCTGATGGACCGGCTTATCGAGCAAGCTATCGCCGGGAAGGAGCGCGCACGATGACTCCTGCGACTATGTTCAACCTGGACAGCAGCCTGATTCACACGGGACACCTCTTGCTCGTCAACCGAGAGCATCCGGTCGACTCGCCGCCGCACCCCGATCAGCTTGCTCCTGTCGTGTCGGTGCTTAGAGCGAGCTCAGAGGAGCGAAATCCGCAGCTGGAACGGACATGCCTGCGGCAACTGGAGCTATGGTTATCGGCAAGCGGCTTATCGAACCGCATCGGGATCGTCAGCGGCTATCGCACCCGTGAACAGCAGCAGCAAATCTACGACCGTTCCTTGGCGGAGAACGGTTATGACTTTACGGCAAGCTACGTCGCTTTGCCGGACCGAAGCGAGCATCAGACCGGACTTGCCGTCGATCTTGGCGAGCTGAGCGGCGAGGTCGATTACATTCGCCCTTCGCTGCCCGACCATGGCGAATTCGCTGCCTTCAAGAGCATGGCGGCCGCCTTTGGCTTCATCCAGCGCTATAAGGAAGGCTTCGAGGCGGTAACAGGCATTGCAAGCGAGCCATGGCATTATCGGTATATCGGCGTTCCGCATTCGTTGATTATGGAGCGGCATGATTGGTGCTTGGAGCAATATCTCGCGTATATGAAACTATTCACGGCGGAGAATCCTTACGAGCATTGGAGCGATGGGAAGCTAACAGCAGAGGTGTTCTACGTGAAAGGCAGCCATTCGAGGAGTAATGAAATTCCGATGAGAAGCGATGCCTCCGGATATGAATGGTCGGGCAACAACAGGGATGGTTTCATCGTTACCATCATGCATGAACGGGAGCGGATTCCGTCTTGATCACCGCGCAGCGCAGCCGCTCGGGCGGGGCTGGAATCAACATCGATTGGTTCAAAATCGTAGCCGCCTTGCTCGTCATAGCTGTTCACACCGGTCCGCTTATGACGTACAGCCCGGATGCCGACTTTCTGTTGACCGGCATCGCGGCTCGCCTCGCCGTCCCTTTCTTTTTCATCGCTTCGGGCTATTTCTTTTTTCGTAAAAGGATGAGCGATGAGAGCAATCGAAACTCGAAATCATTGCATCGATATGCATTGAGAACAGGTAAACTTTATGTAATGGCGATTATAATCTATATCCCGATTAATGTCTACGCGGGCTATTTTTCAGCGGCGGAAGCCGGATTCAGCTGGGCGGGATTGGCCAGCGATCTGATTTTTAACGGAACGTTTTATCATCTATGGTATTTGCCCGCTTCGATCTTGGGAATGTACATCACTTATGTGCTCTATAGCCGTCTGTCGCTGAGAGGAATGCTGATTGCGGCTGCCGGTCTATATGTGATCGGACTGCTCGGCGACAGCTACTACGGTCTAACGGCTACCAATGATACGTTGTTGAAGTTGTACGATGGCATGTTCACTCTGTTCGATTACACGCGCAACGGGATCTTTTTCACCCCTATGTACTTTGCTTTGGGCGCCTTGGCGGCGTCACGGCAGACAACGGATCCGCAGACTGTCGGTTGGCGCAAGCCCCTTTCGTTTAGGGCTAATGCCGCTTGGTTTACGGTGTCTATCGTCTTGATGTTTGCCGAAGGCATTATTTTAAGAGGTCTAGAATGGCCTCGACATGACAGCATATACCTGACTCTCGCTCCCGCCGTCTACTTCCTGTTCCAATGCTTGCTAACGGGCAAAAACTGGCTTGGAATCGGCAAAAGCGCCGGATTGTATATGAGACAGCTCAGCACTTGGATATATATATTGCATCCTGCGATCATCGTCGTCGTTCGGTTCGGGGCAAAAGCAGCGGGGCAAACCGAGCTGCTCGTTACGAAAAGCTTGATTCATTATTTGGCTGTCGCTCTGTTATCCATCTTGGCTTCGATACTCGCGGTCTACGCGGAGGGGCGGTTGCCGCTTATTCGCGGGGGCAATAAAGAAGCTGTTAACGGTCATGCTGTTCATCGCGCCTGGGCGGAGATCAGCTTTCCGAACTTACGGCATAACTTGTCCGAGTTAAAAGGAGTGCTTCCCGAATCTTGTGCAGTTATCGCCGTTGTGAAAGCGAATGCCTATGGTCACGGCAGCGTCCGTATCGCCCCGCACTTGAATGCGCTGGGTATCAGGCAGCTCGCGGTCGCCGAGATCGAAGAAGCGATCGAATTAAGAAAGCATGGCGTGAAAGGCGATATTCTCATATTGGGTTACACTTCCCCTCGTCGGGCGGGCGAACTCAAACGGTACAAGCTGACCCAGACGCTCGTAAGCGAGGAATACGGCCAGCAGCTGGACGCGTGCGGCAAGGCGCTGAACGTGCATGTGAAGATCGATACCGGCATGAATCGGCTCGGCGTACCGCATGACGATACAGAAAGCTTGCTAGCCTGTTACAAATTCAAGCGCCTTAAAGTGACTGGTACGTTCAGCCATCTGTCCGTATCGGACAGCCGGAAGCCGGAGCATGTGACCTTCACGCACCGGCAATTGCAGCGGTTCGATCATGCGATGAGCCTCATTCGCGCCGCTGGCTTCGACCCCGGTATCGCTCATATTCAGAGCAGCTACGGGCTATTGAACTATTCGTCTTGCGTGTATGATGCGGCTCGTCCCGGCATTTCCCTATATGGGCTTATGAGCCACGAAGACGACACGCCGCTGGCGCAGATCGACTTGCGGCCTGTCTTATCCTTGAGAGCGACGGTAACCCAGGTCAAGGCTGTCGAAGCGTACAGCCCCGTCGGCTACGGTCATTCGTATGTCCCCGATCGGGACGTGACGATCGCAACGATCTCGATCGGTTATGCGGACGGCATCCCCCGCGAGTTGTCCGAACGCGGCGGTTATGTGCTGATCCGCGGTCAGCGGGCTCCGATCAAGGGAATCATCTGCATGGATCAGATGATCGTTGACGTCACCGGCATCGAGGAGGCTCAGCAAGGCGACACCGCTACGTTGATCGGGCATGACGGCGATGAGCTGATCACGGCCGGCCAGCTCGCGAAACGCTGCGGAACGTTGACCAACGAAATCGTGAGCCGCCTCGGCAGCCGAATCGCCCGCGTGTATACGCACGAGGGCTGAGGTTGACGGTTTGTTGTGGAAGCTTGCTTGTCTACGGGCATTCCCCTCCCTTGTTCTGCCTATGTTGGATATCTGCATCATAGATACGACATATTAGCTGCTCCGTGCAGCTATGTTGGATTTTTGCAGTAACTTTAGCCTTTTCACGTCTTTTTACATCCAAAGCCGTCGGCTATGCTGCAAATATCCAATATAGCTCGTCCAATACAGCAAAACGATGAAAAGTTACTGCCATTATCCAACATAGCTCCGAACGCCCTGCCCAAAGCTACTAAAAAAAAGCCCGAGCCGCATGCAGCTCGAGCTTCTTGGTATAGGGAGTTAATCGTTAAACGGACTGACGGCAATGCCTTCAACAACAATTGCGCCTTTGCCGCCCGTCAGGCGTATCGTATTGTCACTGCCCGCTTCCAGCTTAACCGTAATCGTAACCGCGTCGCTGAACGCCGATTCGCTGCCCGTCGACAACGCGTTAAGCAACGAATAGTCGTTGCCATTAACAGCGAGATGCAGCTTGGACAGTCTTTCCTCGGTTGCATACCGAACATGAATGGCCGCGCGACCGCCAGAGCCGCCGTCTACCTGTCCAAACTCGAAATAAGCGCCTTCAGCCTGCAACTGCGAGATCACATTTACACCCTGCTTATTGCGCTCCAGGGCAGCTCCGCCGCCTAGCTTGCTCGCTTCCGCAGCATACACCTTACGGTTCGGATTCGGCAGCGGCGCAGGACCGACAGGCGTAATATCGCCTTTCGTCTGAACGACCGTTTGAATCGTACCGTCTTCATTAAAGTACAAGCGGTCGATGCACATGCTGCGCAACGTGCCTTGGCCCGATATTTCTTGATTGTGATAGAACAGATACCATTGGCCTTTGTACTCGGCAATGGAGCCGTGAGTCGTCGAGCAGCCCGTAGGCTCCAGGAATATTCCCCGGTACGACCAAGGACCAAGCGGCTTATCGCTTGTCGCATAACGCATGCAGTTGTTTCCATCTAGATTGTCCGCGTACATCATGTAATAGAGGCCTTCGCGCTTGAATACCCATACCGCCTCGTGAAAGTCCTCAAGCCCTTCCATATCGCGCATGCCGTCCTTAAGCGACAGCATATCGTCGTTAAGCTCTCCGCCTGCGCATCTGCTTCCGCCGCCATAGTACATATATGCGCGTCCATCGTCATCTACCAGCACGCTTGGATCAATCATGGCGAAGCCGCCCATACCTTCGATATATCCGCGATCGACGAAGCCGCTCGCCGGCTTGTCGCTGGTCGCAACGCCCATTTTCCACGTCTGATTCCATTCGGAACCGCTTGGATGCGGGTAATAGAAGTAATAGGTGCCGTTCTTATAAGCCGCGTCAGGCGCCCACATGAAACCGCCTTCCGGCCGTCCCCATGCAACGTCATCAGCCCGCAATATCTCGCCCTCGTCCGTCCAGTTCACCATATCCTCCGAGGAGAAGACGTGGTAACGGTCCATCAGATCGCAGCCTCTCGCCGGATCCATGTCATGGGATGCATAAATATATACTTTGCCGTCTTCCCATACATGGGCGGACGGATCTGCCGTAAAAATCGATGTAACAATCGGGTTCGACGATACCGTCTTGACATTCGTTTCTGTGTAGCTACTGCTCATTAAATGATCCTCCCTGCAGCTCGAATAAACAACATGTTTACTCCAGCATAACGCGCAAGGCCCAAACGCCGCCATGAGGCGATCTTAAATTAAATAGTCGATTCACAAATCAACGTACCATGACAATCGTAGAGTAACTCTTATAGAGAGCATACGAACACCTTACATCTCAGAAATGTAAAAAATTATTTACATTGTGTATGAAATATATTACAATCTCTTCGAGGAGGATGAATATGGAAATACACGGAGAGTTACATAACAATCTTCACATACTGCGGGCATCTAAAAAATGGTCGCAGCAAGACGTCGCTGATCGAATTGGAGTCAGTAGACAAACTATTGTGTCAATAGAGGCCAATCGTTACAATCCTTCGCTAATATTGGCTTTTAAGATCGCCCAACTGTTTAATGTTGATGTAAACGAAGTTTTTCAATATAAAGAAGAGGCTGAGGAGGAAGAGGTATAATGGCGTTCATTGAGACCTTAATTCTTATTCTGGCACTTATTTTCACTTCCGTTCAACTGGTATTACTATTGAGATTTAATAAGCATGAGGGGGGAGATGAAAGAAGCCTAATCATATTAGGAAGATCAGCGATCTATTCATTCTCTTTTTTGACTATGCTCATCTGTATTGTTTCAATTCTAAGCGCCTTCATTGACTTCTCATCGGATATATTCAAGATGCTAATTAACGGAGTACTGGCTATCTCCAGCATATCGTCCTTGTTATCTCTTCAGCTTATTCGTCGTAAATTCTAACTCTAGTCTAACCATATTCAATCATGTGAGAATAGTTGACAACAACTCTACTGCTGATTACTATGTAATTAATCTATTTCATTTCAACTCTCACTCATATGCAGTTCGTATAACCTCGATAATCGGTTCGGGGGCTCTACTGGGATCCGTAAAAATCCTAACTACGAACGTAATGCCCTCTCCTTGGGTATTGCGCTCGCGGTTAGGATTTTTTTCATTTAAAAGGAGGTTTGTACGATGGCAACGCTATTAATCCGCAACGCGCGCAACATCATTACGATGGATCAAGGTCGCAACACCTATCCTGGCGGCAGTCTGTACGCAGACGGGCATGAAATTAAAGCAATCGGTCTCGATATCCCTTACGATACGGCCGATACCGTCATCGACGCGACGGGGAAGATCGTATACCCCGGCCTTATTAATACCCATCATCATTTATACCAAACGTTCACTCGCAATATTCCGTGGGCGCAGGACGTCGAACTATTCGACTGGCTGCTAACGCTCTATGATATTTGGCGTCATATGCGCCCGGAGGACGTTTATTTGAGCGCGATGGTCGGCCTCGGTGAATTGCTCAAGACCGGCTGCACAACGGCTTCCGACCACTTCTACTGCTTCCCTAACGGAATATCCGGCGAACTGATCGACGAGGAAATCAGAGCTGCTGCCGAGCTTGGCATCCGTTTTTTCCCTACGAGAGGCTCCATGAATCTTGGCCGCTCGCAGGGCGGGCTTCCGCCCGACGAGGTGACCCAGTCGATGGAAGTTATCCTTAAGGATACGCAGCGCGTTATCGAGACCTATCACGATGCGTCGAAGTTCGGCATGGTGCGCGTCGGGGTCGCGCCTTGCTCCCCTTTCTCCGTTTCCGAAGATTTATTGCGGGAATCGGCCGTATTGGCGCGGAGCTATAAGGTGCGCATGCATACCCATTTGGCGGAAACAAAGGATGAAGAGAACTTCTGCCTCGCAACGAAGGGCCTTCGCCCTCTCGACTATATGGAGCGAACAGGCTGGCTCGGCAACGACGTCTGGTATGCCCACGGCATACACTTCAACGATGGCGAGATTCACCGCATGGGCGCATGCGGCTGCGGGGTCGCACATTGCCCAAGCAGCAATATGAAACTGGCATCGGGCATCTTCCCGCTCGCGGATATGCTGAAGGCGGGCGTCCATGTTGGGCTCGGCGTAGACGGATCGGCGTCCAACGACGCATCCAATCTGCTTGGCGAGGTGCGCCAGGCTTACTTGCTGCACAAGCTTAGCGCAGGCAAGCAAAGCCCAAGCGCCGCCGAGAGCCTATGGCTCGGGACGGTCGGCTCCTCCCGCGTGCTCGGCTGGGAGGATGCCATCGGCTCGCTCGAAGTCGGCAAAGCTGCCGATCTCTTCATGATCGATACCCGCAAGCTCGAATATGCCGGAGCGTTGTTCGACGATACCGCCTTGCCTGTCGTCACAGGCATTAGCCAGAATGTCGATATGACCATCGTCGGCGGCAAAGTCGTCGTGAAGGACGGACAACTCTTCCATGTGAACGAGCAGCGTCTCGCCGTATCGGCGCAAGCAGCCGCGCTCCGCATGCTGGAAACGGCGGCGAAGCATACTGGCGCTAACTATTACAAGCAGCGCGGCCGCGGGTGATTGGATTTCATACAGGCTAATGGGCCAAATAACATCAAATACGCCGTTTGCATGGATTTCGTACAGGCTAACGAGCGCTTTGTGGCGGAATGGGGCGCATGGGTGGATTAGATTGGATGTTTTCCATTCAAAAGTAACTTTTCGGCCGGAATAAGCCATTTGATAGGACAAAATCCACTCAAACGCGAAGGTTGCGGCGAGACATGAGACTATCCCGGTTAATATAGGAACCGGATTGGCCAAATCATACGAAGGGCCCCAAGCTCCACTGTAAAGTGGAGGCTGAGGCCCTTTTTCTCGGAAGTATTAAAACATGAATTAGTGCTTATCTTTCAGCAGCTCCGGATAGCCGTATGAACCATGCTCACTGACATCCAGTCCGATAATCTCTTGTTCTTCCGTTACGCGCAGACCCATCGTTTTCTTCATTATGAAAAGAATGATGTACGATACCGCGAAAGCGAACGCTCCGCAAGCTGCAATACCGAGTGCTTGTACACCAAGCTGCTCCAAGCCGCCGCCATAGAATAGGCCTGCTTTGCCGACTCCTACTTTCTCGGCCAGCTCCGGCGTAGCGAACAGGCCGTTCGACAATGTGCCCCAGACGCCCGCAGCGCCATGTGCCGACAATGCGTAGATCGGATCGTCGATACCCATTTTCTCGAAGAAACGCATGCTCAGTACGACAACGATACCGGCAATCAAGCCAATCACAATCGCAGCCCACGGCTCTACGAATGCGCAGGAAGCCGTTATGGCAACGAGGCCGGCCAACGCGCCATTCAGCATCGCGCCAATATCCGACTTGCCAACGAATATCCAGCTTACAATAAGCGCGGCAATCGCTCCGCCCGCAGCGCCAAGCTGCGTATTGACGGCGATAAAGCCGAAGAAGCTGCCGTCGCCAGCCGTGATCGAGCTGCCGGCGTTAAAGCCGAACCAGCCGATCCATAAAATCATAACGCCAAGCGTCGTGAATACTTGATTATGTCCCGGCATGTCATTCGCTTTGCCGTTTTTGTTGAATTTGCCGATACGCGGTTTAAGCAGCAGCGTAGCTGCCAGCGCAGCCATTGCACCCGTTAAGTGAACGACCGTCGAACCGGCAAAGTCCTGCTTGCCATGCTCCGCAAGCCAGCCGCCGCCCCAAATCCAATGCGCAACGACGGGATAAACAAGAGCCGAGAATAACACCGCGAATATTAAGTAAACGGATAGTTTAGCCCGCTCAGCGAACCCGCCCCAAGCGACGGACATCGAGATCGCCGCGAACGCCATTTGGAAGAGGAACATGATCATTGGAGCAACCGTTGCGCCCTCAGGCACGTCCATTACATTGAAACCGAAGTAATCGCCCCAGCCAAGCAATGAATTCCCTTCCGAGCCGAAAATAAAAGCATAACCTACCGCCCAAAATACAATGGACACGATACCTACCGTAAATATTGTTTTGCCCGCGATATGCCCCGCATTTTTCATCCGGGTCGAGCCTGCCTCCAGCAAAATGAATCCGCATTGCATGAACAGCACCAATATAGCGCCAAGCATCGTCCAAATTCCGTTTATTCCAAGTTCCATAAAGCTTCAATCCCCTCTGCCTAGATTCGTAGTTGTCGTTTGCTCTCATATATGTCCGCCATGCCGTCCAATATACCGGCCAACATCGCATGCGAAACCTCGCTTCTTCCCGACTGTTCCAAGATCGCTTCAGCCGTCTGAATATAAGGCGTATCAATCAGCTCACTGTGCCACACATCAAGCATCGTTGCGATGCATGCCGGTGTTGTCTCCAGATGGAACTGCAGCGCTAAGATGAGATCGCCATAGGCAAACGCCTGCTCTCCGCAAGCTTCCGAATACGCCAGCCGCCTTGCTCCAGCCGGAAGCGTAAATGTATCTCCATGCCACTGGAAGCTGGTGAACGTCTGCGGCATGTGGCTAAAGCTTGGATGCTGCTCCTCCGTACGGGATACCGCATGCCAGCCGATTTCCTTCTGCGTGTTCTGGCTAACTTTGCCGCCGAGAACCTCGGACAGCATTTGCGCGCCGAGGCAAATGCCAAGCACGGCCTTCCCGGCATCTATCGTTTCCCGAACGAACCGTTTCTCCATAGCCAGCCATGGATACTGTTCATCCTCATAAACACTCATCGGCCCTCCTAATATGACGAGCATATCGAATGATGCAGAGGAGGGATACTCGTACTCGGTTAAATGGGAGGGTGTCAGCATACGTAGCGTATGGCCGCGCTGCGCCGCCCAAGCTTTCAAAGCGTGCTCGTCATCAAAGTCAAAATGCTTGAATGCGATAATATTCAATTTATCCCTCCTCGTAAGCGCCGTTCGTGATCCGCGCAGTTGCTTACGGCTTAATTAATATTTACGGCTTATTAAAGGTTATGACCGTATATTAATAAAAAAACACCTTCATGTCAACTAACCTGACAAACTTTTTGCTCCTTGCCGCCTTTTCACACAAAAAAACACACCTAAAGCGCATAAACGCCTGATTCGGTGTGCTTCACTGTGTAAGATTGAAACCTTGTTAACTTTATAGCTTTTTTGTATCAGCCTATTGGTTTACCTGCCGCAGTGCCACTTTGTACATTTTTAGCGGCCTGCCGCGGGTGCTGGTCGTTTCCTCGCCGATTACGGAAGCATACCCGCTCGACTCTAGTTGAATAAGTATACGCCGAGCGCTTCGCGGCATAATACCCATTTGCTGAGCCAGCTCGTTGGAATGGATGACGTCCGTCTGCAATTTACGCAGGATCGCTTCGATCTTGCCTAACGTTAACGAGCTTAATCCCGTATCATCGCTAACATTTTGCAGACCTTCGGCCGAATAGGAGTAAGAAATACGCTCAGCGCGTCCCAAAGGACCGGACACCGTCTTGTCGTTGAAGACGACCATCCAAGCTCCTTTACCGTATTGCCTCGTCTGCATGAGCGCGTTGCCTGCCATCATCTCCGCCTCGTAGGCCGTGCGGCCAATGCCGATGCCGCAGGTCAGCTCTGCGCCCAAGCCGCTAAGCTCGGGACAGTCCGGCATTTGCGTGAAATGCTCCGTTATATTTTTCAAAATGCCGCGCGTCGTGAAGATTGCATATCTCCCTGGAGATATCGTCTTCAGCGAGCCCTGCACCCGCCTGGAATAATCGAGCAGCGCCTCGCTTACCGCAAGCTCCATGCGGAACAGCTCATCCGACACGTACGAATCCTTCGTAATGCCCGCATACGGGTCGGTCTCAATGAACTGAACAGCAATCTGGGTATCCTTGTAGCGCAACGTTTCCCATGTCCGCCAAGCTTCGGTCAGCGCCGCCTGTACGGACGATTCCGTCGGAATTACCCGCAGCACCGGCACGCCAAGCTCCTTCAGCTTGTCCTGCACGTACCAGACGCAGGTAACCGCGTAATCGATTCTCCCTTGCCGCCACATATCCAGGTGGAAGTCGATCAGCGCTTGGTACGAGCCCTCGAACGGCTTTCCGTTCAGAACGCTGCCGCCAAGCTCCAGCTCTTCCGCGACCTTAGCCAGTTCCTCTGCGCTGTACATATCGAAGCTAAGCCTGGATATATCGATTCGCTGCCGATAGAACAGCTGGCATAACGTACGGTACAACCCCGTTCCGCTATAGGAGATATAGAACATCGGCTGCTGGATATGAGACGCCTGCTCCCTAGCCGCTTGATAAGGAAGCGGTCCCGAGAACAGCCACATATCGACTTTGTGCGCATGAGCCGACACGATCGGCCCAATGTCCTCGAACCGCTCATGCGTGAAGGGGTAACATTCGAATTCGGCGCTTTGCCTTATAATATCGGTGACAAATCCCATCGTATCTTCAACGCCTACGTAACCGAGCTTGATTTTCAACCGGGCACCCTCCTCATTCGGGGTCGTTCCTCATATTCCCTCTATGTTACCACTGTAGCACGACCCTAATAAAGATCAACCTAATTGACCATTTTCGCGCGATAAAAGGCCTCAACGACAAAGAGAGCGCCCGGAGGCACTCTCTTTAACTTAATTTCCGGCTGTCCGGCTCTATTCGACTTCGACTTCCAGCGGCTCCACGAAAACATCCTTGAATTTATCGTAATCCGCTTGTCTGCATTCCATAACGAGACGCGTACCGTTCGGTTCATAGCTCGTTTCTTGAATGTTCGCATTCGTATTGAAATAAGCCACGACACGTCCTTCCGCGAACGGGATAATGACATCGCACTTCACGTAGTCCTGGAAGATCCGCTTCTTCGTGAGCGTAACTAACTCATCCAGTCCCGCGCCTTCCTTGACCGACATATACACCTTATCGCCATTCACTTGCGGATACGGCTCGCTCGTCATATCCGTTTTGTTGTAGGCGAAGATCATCGGAATATGGTCGGCGCCAAGCTCCTTCAATGTCGAGTTAGTCACATCGATAAGCCGCTCGTACTCCTCATTCGAGTAATCGACGACCTGAATGAGAAGATCCGCTTCAGCTACTTCCTCGAGCGTTGAACGGAACGCTTTTACCAAATAATGCGGCAGCTGGCTAACGAAGCCGACTGTATCGGTAAGCAGAAACGACTTATTGTCCGGCAGCTCGATGTTGCGAACCGAGGTCTCCAGCGTGGCGAACAGCATGTCTTTGGCGAATACCTGCTTATTCGATTCCGGCATGAAAGCATCCAGCAGCGCGTTCATCAGGCTCGACTTGCCCGCATTCGTATAACCGACGAGACAGACGACGGGAATACCCGTCTTTTGCCGCTGCTTGCGCTGCACCTGGCGCTGCGCGACCAGCTTCTCAAGCTCGGACTGAAGCGCGTGGATTCTGTCCTCGATACGGCGGCGATCAAGCTCCAGCTTCGTCTCGCCCGTTCCTTTGTTTTTCATGCCGGAGCCGCCGCCTCCGCCTTGGCGGCCAAGCGATTCGCGCAAGCCTACGAGCCTAGGCAGCATATATTGCAGCTGCGCCACCTCAACCTGCAGCTGCGCCTCGCGCGTCTTAGCCCGTTCCGCGAAGATGTCGAGGATAAGGATCGTACGATCGATGACCTTCTTCTCCAGCGAACTCTCCAAATTGCGAATTTGCGACGGGGACAGCTCGTCGTTAAAGATGACGGTAGATGCATCGACGCCTGCGACGAGCGCTGATAACTCATCGATTTTGCCGCTGCCGATGTAGTGCGAGCTGTTGATTTTGGCCAGATTCTGGGTCAGCTCCCCCGCGACCTCAATGTTGCACGCCTCCGCGAGATTGCGAAGCTCCTCCATAGAGTAAATAAAATCAGGCCGATCCTGTAAGTTAACGCCGACGATAACGGCTTTGTTGTTCAGTTGTTCCATATCGTAGTTCCTCCTTCAAATATCCTTGATTTGATCAATGTGGCGACAAAAAAACACACGGACGCTGCGGCCTGTGTGTTCGCTTTGACGAAATAGAGAATCACGGAGTAGATACTGCCTGGAATGGAGCGAGCCGAAGCCTGCTTGCCATCGCACAAGTCAGCGAGGTCATTCCGGTCAGCGCTAGAAAAGAGACCCGTCACTATCACGAGTACCTTCCATGCGCTTTACGAAAGCATCATTTGGTTAAAGGCGGCAGAGAGCTATCCGATCATTCCATTACTCTCCAGCCAATCATATTTGCTATGGGTTACCTTTAATGAGCAGACCTATCCCGAGTTCTCTGCACACAGGCAGAGTATTGGCGCTATTCAATTAGCCGCGCGAACTTCTAACTCGGATAAAGTCTATCACACGTAACCCTCCGTTCCCAATTAAAGTAAAGCCATTCTAACATAGGACAACAACAGAAAGCAAACGGCTGTTTACTTGCTAGATTGAATTTCTGCTTCAATGATGCTGGTCCGTTTGCTCCGATGCTAAGAGCTGACGCAATTCCAGTCTATGGGTGAACATAAGCAGGAGCAAATTAAATATTCCGAATAGCAGGATCGCACGGGAATAGCTGCCGCTGACAGCTATATATACGGTAAGGAGCAGCATACCCAGGACAACCTGAAGCGCGTCGATCCGGGACGTTATCCGTTTGCCTTTTAACAGCAGCCTCGTCACTGCCAGCAATATCGCCAGAATAACGGCATAAGCAAGAGCTGCCTTGAACGCTGTTAGCGCGCTCCATACGCCGAACGTTGTCGCAATGGCTTTGCCCCCTTTGCCTCTCAGGAAGGGAGAGAATACATGGCCGAGCAGCGCCGCCGCAGAAGGAAGGATGAGTGGGTAGCCAGATATAGCATCCGTGTGGACAATCCACAAGAGGGGGACATACCCTTTGGCAAAATCAAGCGCGATGCCGGTCAGCCCATACCCGTAGCCGGCTGTTCGCCATAAATTAAGCGCACCCGGGTTGCCGTCTCCGTGCGATCGCAAGTTATGCTTCGCCATAAGACCGAGCCAGTAGGAGAACATAAGAGAGCCGGAAAGAAACGACAGCAGCGTCCACAAGGTGATCGTCACCGCCACTACTTCCGACCTCCTACCTCAATGCGCCGCCCCTTCCACGCTACCCGTCCGAAGAACACGACCTGATACACCGAATAAAGCATGATATAGAGGAAAAATACGGTGCTCAGCATATGAATGGCAGGCAGCCACCAGCCGAATCGGCCCGTGTAATGGATGAAATAATAGATTTGCGCCGTGTAGAGCAAGTAGCCGATGAATAGCGGCCACGCCCATGCCGTCCCGATCGCGAAAGGCGCGGCCTCTGCGGCGATCAGTCCAATGAGCCATATCGCGACGAGCAGCGTCGTGAAGCCGCTAAGCTTGCTCGTGCTCATTACCGCTCCTTTGCTGAAGCCTTCAATCTCGCTGCGAATACCGCCCGGGTACATACGAAAGGATACAATGCCGTAACCGATATAGTTCGTTACCGGAACGCCAGCCTCAATGAACTTGGCGCCTAGATTGAGATCGTCCAGCAGTTCAGCCTTAATGCCCTCATGCCCTTTGGCCCGCTCATAATCTGTCCGTGTCGTCAGGATACAAGACCCGTACAGCCCTTTGAGCTTGTTTGCCCGCTCCATCGGCGAGGTGAAGGCATATAGTCCAAGCAGATTCGGAATGAGCGCCAATCGCTCATAAAATCGCTCCGCCTCGTGATAGGGCACAACAGAGATTGCCCCCCTCGTATCCTCCCTTGCGGCAATCAGTGATTGCAGCGCATGAGGGGCGAGACGGACATCGGCATCAAGGAAAGCGAGCAAATCGCCCGTCGCCTGCATGTAACCGTTCCACACAGCCCAGTTCTTGCCTGTCCATCCGGGCGGGGGCGGAGAGCCGGCAATGACTGTTACCCCATAACTCTCCGCGATCGCTCGCGTCCGATCCTCGGAGCAATCGTCGATGACGATAATTTCGAACGGCTTATGCGTCTGGGCCATAAGTGATCCTAGAAGATGCGGTAAATTTTTTTCCTCATTCCTCGCGGGAATAATAATAGACAGCTTGCCCGAACTCGCCGCCAGATCTTCAGCGCCAGCAGGCTTAAGGATAGGAACCTTATTTTTATGGAACAAAACAAACCCGGCAGCGCAAGCCATCAGCAATAGAACGATGATCCACAATATCATCTCACTACCCCCTGCTATCGATATGGACAAGCCTTCTGGCGACGATGGATTCTCATTGGAAAGTCTTTAGTTTAACTATATTGCGCCGATGCCGCGCCTATGAAGATTATCTTGAACAGCAAATAAAGGCCAACCGTCCCGAGGCGGTTGACCTTATCGTATGAATGAAGTTATCCCTTAAGCGAGCCTGCAAGCGCCCCGGATATGAAGTAACGCTGCAAAAACACGAACAAGACGATCATCGGCAATGCTGTGGTCACGACTCCGGCCAGCAGCACCGGATAATCGGTAATATACTCGCCGCGGAATTGGAGCATCGCAAGCGGAAGCGTCAGCTTATCCTTGCCGTTAAGCAGCAGCATCGGGAACAGGAGATCATTCCATACGATAACGAATAGGAATGCAGCTGTCGCCGCGAGATATGGAGCGCTAAGCGGGAGCGCGATACGCGCCAGCAATGTCCATTCCCCTGCTCCGTCGATCTCGCCCGCCTCCAATATTTCCTTAGGCAGCGTCTTCATGAAGCCCGTCAGCATGAACACCGATAGCGGCAGCAATACGGATACCGACACGATAACGAGCCCCGTAAGCGAATTGCTCCAGCCCAGCTTATGAACGAAAGAGTAGATCGGGATCATATTGACCTGCGACGGCACCATGAGACCGACAGCAAACAAACCGAATACGACAGCTCCGACTCTTTTTCCCGAGCGCATAATGCCGTATCCGATGAAACCTGCAAGCATCAGCTCCAGCGCTACGGTACTTAACGTAACGGCGAAGCTGTTGCGGAAGTATCCCCACATCGGCTGTCCGTCGAACAACGATTTGTAATTATGGAACGACAGCGACTTTGGCAGTCCCAGCGGACTTGCATAGAACTGAGGCGTCGTCTTAAGCGACGTGAACAATACGATAAGCAGCGGAGCGATAATCGCGGCTGCGAACAGGAGCAGCAGCAATCTTCCTAACCATTTGAACGCCAAACCATACCACCTGCCTGCCTACTAGTAAGATACACGATCCGTCCGCAGCGCGCGGAACTGAAGAAACGTAATAAGCGAGATAAGAATGAGAAAATAAACCGAAGCGGTCGACGCCTTGCCGAACGTATAGTTCATGAACGCCGAATTGTAAATATAGGTCGACAATATTTCGGTTGAATACGCCGGGCCGCCGCCGGTCATCGTGAAGACGAGATCAAACGCCTTGAACGATTGAATCGTCGTGTACGATACGACGATCGCCGCTGCCGGAGCAAGCAGCGGCCAGATGACGCGCCAGAATAGCTGCAGCTTCGTCGCCCCGTCAAGCTTCGCCGATTCCACAAGCTCCTCGGGAATTGCCTGCAAGCCGGCTACGAACAATATAACCATCTGTCCGATATGCGCCCACGCTTGCACCGCGGCGATCGAGAAAATCGCAATGCCTGCGTCGCCGAGCCAGTTCTGCGTCCACAAGGACAGGCCGACGGCCTCAAGCGCATTGTTGAGCATACCGAGCGACGGATCGTAGACGAATGTCCAAATAAATCCGACAGAAACCGACGACAATATCGTTGGCACAAAATAAAGCGACCGCAGTGCGACATTCACCTTCGTCTGCTTCGAGAGCTGAAGCGCCAGCAGCAGCGAAACGACCGTCTGCAGCACGACGACGGCGGCCATGAACTTGATATTGTTCACGATCGACTTGTGAAAAATAATATCCTTGGCTACGTTCGCATAATTATCCGCGCCGACAAACTGATAGGACGGCGATAAGCCGTCCCAATCGGTCAAGGAATAATAGAAGCCCGTTACCGTCGGATAGAGGAAGAGCGCCAAATAAAGCGCCACGCCAGGCAAGAAGAACGGTAACAGCTTCAGATTCTTCTTCATGTCCTTACTTGCCTATCTGCTGATCGACGATCGTTTGCGCATCCGCCGCAGCTTTCGCCGGATCCGTTCCCCCAAGCACCGCTTGAATCGAGCTCGTAACCGCTTTTTGAACTTCCGCGTTTTTGATCGTGAAGCGCGGCTGGAAGCGCGTTTTCTTCGACGTCCACTCCGCGACTGCTTTTAATTCATCGCTTGTATATTGGACGTCCTTAATCGTTACATTCTGGCCCGTGCCGTTCGCATATTCGCCCGCAATGTCTTGGCGGCTAAGGAACTCGATGAATGTCTTCGCCTCTTCCGGATGCTTCGACTTGCTGTTCACCGCGAGCATGAACGTCGTCGTATGAATCCCTTCGAATACGGCTTGGTCAGCCGGTACCGTAATCGGTGCGAGCAGGCCTTGTTGAAGCTCCGGATTGTTTTTCTTATTGCCTACAAGCTGGTAAGAGCCCGTTGCCAAAATAGCCGCTTTCTCTTGTACGAACAGCGCGCCGGCAGCGTCGCCCTTCGTTCCGAGCGCGTCCTTCTGGAAGTAGCCTTTATCGTTCAGCTCCTTGAACTGAGTCAGCGTCTTCACCCACCACTCGTCGGTCAGCTTCGCTTCGCCAGCTTCGAGCTTCTCGAAGATCGCCTCGTCCGGCGCGTTGTTCATGACCATCGGGTTCATGAACTGGCCTGGTCCGATATCGGCGCCCGGGAACGCAATCGGCACGATGCCTTCTTGCTTCAGCTTCTCGGCTGCCGCAAGGAAGCCATCCCAATCCTTCGGCACTTCGATGCCGTATTTCTCGAACAGCTTCACGTTATAAATAGGAATGTTATACACGAGCTGATAAGGAAGCGCGAGCTGCTTGCCATCCTTCTGTCCGGCTTTAATGAGAGTATCCGTAAAGTTGGCTACGAACGGAGCACCGCTCAAATCGGTGAATAGCCCCGCCTTCGCGATCGCTTCGAATTGCGCGCCCGGGAACGATGCGAACACATCGCCTACCGAGCCGTCAAGCAGCTTCGCTTGCGCCGTCGATTGATATTGATCGGACGGGAATACTTGCGTCTCTACCTTGATGTTCGCATGCTCGGCTTCGAACTTCTTAATAATCCCGTCGAGCACCGCCGCATCCTCTCCGCGCCAGTGAATGAAGCTGATTGTGACCGGCTTGCCGCCTTCGGCTTCGCCTCCAGGAGCAGCCGCGGTTTCACCCGGCTTATTGCCTGTATTCGTATTATTAGAGCCGCAAGCCGCAAGCACCGTGCTTAGTACGAGCATAAGCGCGAGCAATGCCAATTGCGGTTTCTTAATCTGTATTTGTCTCATATCCATTCCTCCGATAAATTAAGTATGGATGCCTCTAGCGGCCAGCTTCTGCTTCACAAGAGGCAACAATAGCTCGCCCGATATACGGGCTTCTTCCAAATGCGGGTAACCCGACAAAATAAACGACGTTACGCCAGCCTCGACGAATTCGATCAAGCGATCGGATACTTGCTCCGGCGTACCAACGAATGTGACGGCGCCGCCCCCGCGAATAGCGGACAAGCCCGACCACAGATTCGGTCCAATGACGTAATTCTGTTCCTTAGAGCCGCTGAACAGGTCCATCTGACGTTTTTGATTCAGCGCATCCGTCTTCGAGTGCAGCTTTTCCTTCGATTTCAACTGCTCGGGATCGGCTTTGCTAAGAATGTTCCAAGCGGCTGCCCAAGCTTCTTCTTCCGTCTCCCGTACGACTACCTGCGCCCTGATGCCGTAGCGCAGCTTGCGGTCGATGCCCTTCTTCTCCCTCAGCTCAGCCAGGTAAGTCTCCATCTCGGCAATTTGGCCTTCGATCCAATCAAGCGGCTCGGTCCACATCAAGTACACATCGGCCGTCTCGGCGGCTACGCGCTTGCCCGCTTCCGAGCTGCCTCCGAAGTAAAGCGGAGGATGCGGCTGCTGGAGCGGCACCGGCTTGCTTACGCCGCCTTCCACTTCGTAATATTGGCCGGCGTAATTGAAGTCTTCCGCTCCGGATTCCGGCTGCTGCCATACGCCCTTAACGACTTCAAGAAACTCCTTCGTACGTTCATACCGCTCATCATGGCTTCCATGAAGCGGATCCCCCGTTGCCTTCAGATCAGCCGGGTAATGGCCGGTCACGACATTAATGAGCGCTCTTCCTCCCGACATCCGATCCAGCGTGGAGGCCATCCGCGCAGCCAGCACCGGCGTAATCAGTCCCGGTCTCATCGCGATCAGCGGCTTCAGCTTCTTCGTTGCGGAGGCGACCCATGATCCAACGATCCATCCATCCCAACATTCGCCGCCGGCCGGTATTAACGCGAACTCATAACCCGCTTCCTCGGCAGCCTGCGCGACCTCTACGAAATATTGCTGCGACGGCTCTCTCTCCGGCTTAACGCCGATGTATCGTCCATCTCCGTTCGTTGGAATAAACCACCCGAATTCTACTTGTGCCCCTGTCTGATTGCTCATTGCTGTTGTCCCCTTTACGCTTCGTTATCGTGAAGTAAAGAATGGTATCTCATATGAAATAGATTGCAACCACAAACGCTTTCGATGCGATTATCGTTGAACCGCCAGTTGTCCGGAAGATAACCAACAAACCTTATCGGATTAATTTGTTACCTGAATAATATCAATCAAGCTGATGCGGGTCAATGTCAATTTGTATGTTGAATCGTTTGTCATTTTGTGGTTTCATTGATTTTAAATGCAGGTGCAAAAGGAGCGGTAGCCATGTTCGAGCAGATGAGAGAGGATAACCACGAGCTGTTGGAAATTCATTATTTTACGCCATCAACCTTCGAGAAGGCAGGCGCGGCTTGGCCAATCCGACTCGGCGCGAATATGGCCAAACCGAACTATCATATCGGCCCCCGGATATCGCCTTACTATTATTTAATTGCCGTTATCGATGGGGAAGGAACCTTCCACCAAGGCGGCCAGACGTATGCGCTGCGTCCGAACGATATTTATTGCTTGTTCCCGCAGGTGACGCATGAATATTACACCTCCGAGCAGGCGCTGCTGCGCAAGGCGTTCTTCGCCTTCGACGGCAAACATGCGCTTCAACTGCTGGAGCGAATCGGGCTAACGCCATATAGCCCGCATATGCAGGGTGGACTTACAAGCGAAGCCCTCCAAGCCATGGAGAGCTTCTTCGAGCTCGTCACGAATAAAGAACGGCCGCACTCCGATCTCGCTAGGCTATCAGTATTCCAACGTATCTTCGATGTGTTAACCGTTCCATCGAGCGGTCCGAAAACTCATGCGGCATCCTCAGGCACCTGGCTGCAGCAAGCGAAGGATTACATTGAGATACACTATGCTGACGGTATCTCGATCGAGAGCGTAGCCGATTACATCGGCATTGAGCGTACTCACTTGTCCAAGTCGTTTCATCGCGCTTTCGGCCAATCGCCAATGAAATATGTACAGCAGCTGCGAATGAACGAGGCGGTGCTGCTGATGAAGCAGACCGACTATAAGCTGTCCGAAATTGCGCTTTCCGTCGGCTATCCCGACTTGTTCTCGTTCTCCAAAGCATTCAAGAAGCAGATGGGTATGGCCCCGGCAATTTATCGCAAAGGGTAAGCGCAGCCCGGAAGAGTAAGTTGAGCCATTCTATCCCTTTATCATTAATTTTTTATAGGGTGAATAATTTTGAATAGGTACGCAAAAAAGACCGATACTCTCGATGCGAATCGAAAGGAACCGACCTTCGGCAATCATTAGGTAAAGCAATCTACACATCATTCCCTTTGCTTATCGATTCACAACTTTACTGCTCCTCAAAGCAATCGCTGCCAAGCACACGGCGATTATGCCGGCAAAAAGGATAGCTGTGACGGCGACAGCGGAATGTGCCTGCTGTTGCTTGACGAAGATGGCGACGAACGCCCAGACGAAGACGAGCATGAAGACCGGATCGCGTTTAGTTACACCTATCCATAGAGCTAATAGGAAAGCGACGGACAACATGATGATTGCCCACGTCTCCTCGGATAAGCCGAATCCTTGCCATTCGGCCGCGTACAGCGCGCATGCAACATTGACGATGGTCGCCACGCAGATCCAGCCTAAGTAGAGACTGAAGGGCAGCCTCACCAGCCAGCGATCGGAGGTTGTTGCAGCCGTCCGCACAATAGACGAGTTGATTCTCAAATAAATGGCGATAAGCGATAACAAGAGCGCGAGCATGATGAATACGCTGCTGTTCACATATTCATAATGCCAAGCCAGCAGCCAGCCAACGTTGAATATACAGCTAAGGACGAAATAGATGCCTACCGCCTGAACAGATTTGCTTTCCCTTCCCCTATTAGTAAAAGAATAGACGACAAAAGCGATCAGCAGCGCATAAATGACAAGCCATATGCCGAATGCGTAACCGGCAGGCATAATAAGAACGGGGTACTGCGCGGAAAGCTCTCCCGTCGTTTTGCCGCCCAGCGGCAGTTTATCCGCCAGTACGTTCATGACCAGAACCAAGATAAGCCCCAAAGCGTTTAAGACTCTCATGACATCAACCCCCTCGGTAAATCGTTATGATTGATACATACCCGTCTTGTCCGTTATTTATTCATACGGCTAAGAATAGGTTTGATCGAGTGGGCAGCATGGGGACAACCGCCGCCAACGTATGCCATTAACAATCAACGACAGTAAAAATGACAATCCCCCCGTAAAGCGCTTATGCAACGCTTTGCGGGGGGATTGGTTTGCCGTGGTTCACTAGCGACTCCTTGCATCTATTCCGTTGCAGATCTGCAACGGAATAGTCTATTTCCCACTCATTCGTACAGCTCCGTTGCAGTTTCTGCAATGGAACTGCCTCTATTGCTGTATAGATAACGCCTTTTACCCGAATCTGTTGCACTAACTGCAATCAACTCGTTCACCAATGACTCCACACGCCCGTTCCGTTGCAGTTTCTGCAACGGTACCGTTAGTTTGAGAGATGCAGGAGGTGCTTAACTTAGAAGGTTTTGCGGTATTGGGCCGTACGGGTATCGTTGATAACGCCGCTCCAGTTGAGCCCGAACGCAAAGTCGTATGCATGGCCTTCGGAATCGACATGGCAGTCCATATCATGGGCGACGTCTTCAAGCTGCTCCTCGACGGTCTTCATGTCGGCCGGCATTTGCATCGGCAGCAAGCCCGACGGCTCGAAAGCGCCGGAAAGCACATCCATCAATGCTTGCTCCTCCAAGCCGAAGTTCACGACGATCGCTTCTACCTCTGATTCGAATTCCGCTACGATCGCCGGGTTGGACAACAGCATGGATACGATAACCGGTTTGCCTTTCATCATTTCCTTCGTCTCCAGCACCGTATCGAGGTCGCTCTCATTGTGCGTCGTCACCGATTTGCCCTTATACGCACGGTCCAGCACATCGCCTTCGCGCGGATCGCCGGCGATGCTATGCTCGCGGGCATGCTCGGCCGTATACGGCCTGTATTGCAGGCTGATCGGCACATATCCGTTGCCGCCGCTTGCCGCGTCCTCCTCGCTGTAGCCGAAGCCCGGCTTCGGATTATGGATGAACACGAGTCCGTAGTCCGCCTCGTCCGGATTGTCCGTTACCTCGAAGTAACGTCCGACCACATCCATATTGACCGCATGCCCCAGCTTCTCCGGCGTTGGATTGCCGAACCAGTCCGTGCCTGCCGGCGTGAATCGCTTCGGTACATACACTTTGCTTCTAGCAGGAAGCGGAAGCGTATGCTCTTGGTTCTTCAGCATGACGACCGACTTCAGCTGCGCTTCAAAACCGGCCTGCAGGAATGCCTCGTTTCCTACCTGAGCAACGCTTTCCTCTGGAAGCAAATAAGGATTCTCGAATAAGCCAAGGCGGAACATATTCAGCAGCAGCCGTACGGCAGACTTCTCGAAGCGGCTCCGCATGAACGCCTCTCCGTGCTCCTCGGCGCCCATTGCGTACGCCTCCAGTACCGGGCCTACCTCGTTGTTGCCGCCGAATTGGTCGACGCCCGCCATGATGAGCTTATAATGGCGTTCGGCAATCGATAATCCTTCCACGCCCCATGGCTTGCCCGTCAGGAACGACGCTTTGCCGCCCCATTCGTCTCCGGTGATCAACCAGTCCGTGCAGACGACGCCATCATAACCGTATTTCTCGCGCAGCAGATCCGTAATCAAGTAAGAGCTATATGAATTGCCGACGTTCTCGCCGTTCGCCTTATCCTGATCGTACGAAACGGTGTAATACGGCATCACCGCGGACGCTTGCTCCGTCTTCCCGTCCAGCTTGAAGGCGCCCTCCGTAAACGGAATCAAATGCTCTTCGAAATTGCCCCCCGGATAGACCGCATACTTCCCGCAGGCAAAATGCGCATCCCGGCCGCCTTCGCCCGAACCGCCTCCGGGCCAATGCTTCACCATCGCGTTGACGCTGTCATAGCCCCAGCCATTGCCCAGCTCGCGGTCGCCTTCCGACGTCTGGAAGCCGTCCACGTAAGCTCTTGCCATATCGGCCGACAAGGCCGAATCCTCGCCGAACGTGCCGCTGAAGCGGAACCAGCGCGGATCGGTCGCGATATCGATCTGCGGCGACAGAGCCGTCGTCATGCCTAATGCGCGATATTCCTTCGAAGCGACTTCGCCGAACTTGCGCGTAACTTCGGGATCGAACGATGCAGCCAGTCCGAGCGTCTCCGGCCACTTCGATACGCGGCTGCCGCCGGCGCCCGCATTGAACTCGGAGCTGGAATCCGAACCGTGGCGCGGATCGGAGCTGTTGTTGGCCGGTATGCCGAACCCTGTTCCTTCGGCGAACGCTTGCACGAGGTTGTTCCAGCGTGCTGCCGTATCCGGGCTTTCCACGACGGTAACGAGCACATGGCGAAGATGATCGTTCGCGAGAAACGCTTTTTGCTCATCGGTCAGGTCATATGACTGCGCGCCGCTTTCCTCGAACGGCTTGCCGTCGTACGTGCTGGAGAACCAGCCGCCGCTTGCCGCCGGAATCGATTGGTGCCGGCTGTACAGCATAAGTCCGGCGATCTCTTCGACCGACAGGCGGGAAGCCAGATCCTTCGCCCGCTCTTCAGGCGTCAGACGCCAATCCTCGTATGGCTTCAAGGCGCCGTCCTTGCTCAAGTTTTTGAACGACAACCCGTCCTGCTCTATAATCGGAACGCCCGATGCGGCTGAGTAACCGAGCGTCGGCCCTCCTTTATTGTTCATGTAGCGAATTTCGGTTTGGCTGTTCGATGCGACTTTTTCTGTATGATTCGTCATTTTAATATCCTCCATATCCTGTTGCGATTTTATTGTTTATACGATTTTGGTCTGAATAGGTGCAACCGGCTCGCCTGCTCCAACCTTGCGATCTTGACCGAAAGACTGCCCGATTTCCGGCAGCGGCTTCACTGCCGCTATGCCGATTACGACGCAAATCGCGAGGGCAATATAGAAGAAGGACCAGCCGCCGACGGCGAGCAGAAGCGGTGCAATCGCTGGAACGATAGATTGCGGCAGTGCGTTCGCCACGTTCATGAGGCCGAAATCCTTAGCCGCATCTTCCTTGCGCGGAAGAATTCGCGAGACGAGCGCCATGTCTACTGCCGTGAAGCAGCCGGCGCCAAGACCGATAACAGCCGATGCAATAATATAAGCCATATAATTCGGAACGAAAGCGAATACGAGAATGCCAATGACCATAATGAAAGCAGAGCCGTACAAGAACGGCTTTTGCTTGCGGAATTTATCCGACAGCATGCCTCCGAATACGCTCGTAATCGCCATCGCGATCATCGAAATGATGTTGATCGTACCTACGCTCGCCGTCGCTTCGCTTTCCGTGAAGCCCATACGGTTAACGAGCATGACCGTTAAGTACAAGCTGCTGCAATAGCCCATCATTAGCAGAAACTTGGATACGATCGCCCATGTGAATTCCGGGAATTGGCGCGGGCTCGGGTACACTTTGCTCAGTTTCTCCCCAAGCGGCATATGCGCCTTCTTCTCTTGAGCCGTCTCGACCTTGCCGTCTTTTATGATGAATAAACTAATAACCGGACCGACGATGCCGATAACCGACATCAGAATCCACTTCACGTCCGAGGATACGTCGGTCATAACGATCATCAGCACCATGCCGATCGACATCGCGATCGGCAGCACGAGTCCGATCAAGCCAGATACCGTGCCTTGTTTCTCCTGCGCCACTTGATCGGGAACGAGCGCGGTGTATGCCGCCATTCCGAAGTTGAAGAACAGCTGCGCGACGGCCCAGCCGATCGCGATCTGCCATACTTCTGTCGCCAATCCGACAAACAACAGCGCGGCGCATCCAATAACCGGTCCGATTAATATCCATGTGCGACGACGTCCGAACGAGATGTTCGTACGATCGCTGAGCGCACCGCCGACCGGATTGCCAATGAGGGCGAAAAATGCGCCGATACCGGCAACGAGCCCGTAAGAGGACGTGTATCCGTCCGGATCGATCTCGATCATTTTGAAAGTCAACAATAGAAGCGCAGGCGTCATTAATGCCATCATCATGCAGCCGTATCCGAACATAATGCCGAACGTCAGTCTGCCGAACGACGTTTTATTGTGCTTGCTCACGATTGCTCCAGCCATATTTGCTACCTCCCGAATGAAATTTGATAACGCTTACAAATATGATTATAAAAGAAACCGCCACCCTCGGGAGAGGCGGCGGCTTGCAGACTTTTGCGTCTTTATTTAATGTGTTTTGTGAAAGCGCTTCACTATGGCTAGCCTTACGACCTTAAATATCGACATAGCGGCTTACCTTACCAGACTGGCATAAGCTCGATAAGCTCGACGCCATGCGGCTCCAGAATGGATACGCAGGAGTAGCCTTGCCCCTCCTCGACCTCTACATAACGATGGAGCTTATGCGGCCGCGCGCTGGCGATCAAGTCCTCGGCATCCTCTACGCTGATTGGATCCGGAGCACCCATCTCCACCCAACGATCGAAGCTGCTTCCGCGTTTGCGGCTGATCGAACGCGTTACCTGCTTATATTTGCCGGCGGGCAAGCCCTTCCATTCGATCTCGAGCTTCACCGTCTTGTTGTCTCTAAAGCCGCTGTACCGATTCAAATAATCAATGAATGAAATATCGCCCATCGCGTACAGATCGTCGAAGTGACAATAATTGAAGGTCAACAACTGATAACCTCCTCTTCCCGCCGTGACCATAAATCGTTCGCCCCTAGCGATGAGCCTGTCCCCCAGCTTGGCAAGGAGCTCATATGCCAGCATTCCGGGCTTCGGTATGCCGTATTGGGCGACCAACCCGAGTCCGCCATGGAACAGCTGCGGCGGCGCCGCCATTTCCTCGATATTGTCGCTCAGCAGCCAGTAGCCGAATCCCTCGATACGATCGAGATTATCGACGATGTTTTTGACGATGTAGGCCGCCTTATAGGTCGTGTCGTTGGTCAGCTCGCGGTGGTAAGCGGTCGAGTTCCACTCCGTTAAGTAAATGTCGGCATCCGCCAAGCCGTGCTTAGCCAGCAGCTTCTGCTCTTCAATAAGACTGTCCTTCAAAAAATTCGGATTCGCCGATATGCCTACGAACTCTTTCAGTAGCTTACGGTAAGGCTCCAGCTTATTGAAAGCATCGATCTTCTCCGCTTGCAGGACATTGCCCAGATCGTCATGCGGGTAGAAGTGAAGCGGAATAAAATCGGGCATGCAATTCCGCTCCCGGCAAAAAGCAAAAAATTCATCGATAATAAAAACGCCTGAATCGAGCGTAATAATTCTGCCCGGCGCTCCGATGTCCAGTCTCGGCGATAGGGCCTTCAGCGTCCTGTACGTTCCCTCGTACAGCTCGCGGTATTGCTCCATCGTTCCCGGCCAGAAGGCATCGAATTCCGGCTCGTTCCAGAACTCGAACTTCCAGCTCTCCACCTCTTCCGCCCCGTAGCGGTTCATGCAATGGCGGATGAATCGGTCGATCAGCTCGCACCATAGCGCTACCGAGCGCGGAGGGCTTACGCAGCTTTTTACATAAAAGATGGTCTCGTTCGGATTAGCCGCCATCGCGGAGGGCATAAAGCCAAGCTCGACGAACGGCTTCAAGCCGATAGAGAGCAAGAAGTCGAACAGCTCGTCGATCAATCGAAAATTGAATTGCGCGATCCCCGTTTCATCTTCGGCATACACCATCATCGCATCGTCGAAAATCCCGTGAAACCGCAAATACCGGAACGGACACTTGCGCTGTAGTTCCCGAAGCTGTTGCTGAACGCCCGAATGAAGCCCCTCCTTCGCCTTGCCGATCGTCATCAGATTGCGCCATGTGTGACGAATCGGGGTTACAGGCGCAAGCGCGTCGATCCTATGATACTCCGCTTCAAGAGCTATTACGTCCTCCGCCTCCTGCGCCGGACTACGCTGCAAATAATGCTGGATAATACCGAGCGCGCTGGATTGGCTGAACGTCAAATAGTTGGACGACGTTTTCTCCTTGCGATCACCCGTATCTGGACGGTGCTGCTTGCGATATTCGTTCGGGGTCATGCCGTATTTGTTCTTGAACGCCGCGTAGAAGGACTTCGCATTCGGGAAGCCGTGATCCAGCGCCATATCGGCGATAGAAGCCTCATCCCTGCCCAGCAAATCGACTACCGCATGCTTCAGTCGGACATTTGACAGATAGGATTGAAAGCCCAGCCCGATATGGTCGCCGAAAAACTTGGACAAATACGGTACGGACAAAAACTCCCGCTCAGCTAGCGCTTGCAGCGTAATCGATTCACGATAATGATCATCTATATATGAAATGATGCGAAGCATACGCTCCATGTACTTCTCGTTCACCGCACCTGTGTTGATTCCGCCCGGCAGTCCGAATTGCTTGAGCAGGATCGAGAATACTTCCAGCATCCGAATTTGCATATCGAGCTCGTATACCTCGCCCTTCTTATGCTTTAGCTGTACCATCTCCGCTAGACAACGGCGAATACGATCCAAAGCGCCGCGCCGTTCCTTGCCGGCCGTACCCGAATAGCAGTCGAACGCAATATCCTCCGACCGATTGAGCTTCTCCTTCACGTAACTGACCGGTATGAGAAAAGTAGCGATAATATTCGTATCGAAACCGATGACCTCATGCACATGGCATTGATTAATAAGAAGCACGTCGCCTTCGCCAAGCGTCCTCTTCTCGTTACCCACCGTCACCTCGAGCGTGCCCCGAAGCACGAAAATAATCTCAATACTCGTATGCCAATGGCCAGGCACGAAATTAACGCTGTGCAAGGACACGTCAAACGGCAGGCTGTCGTCCGTCTCCACCAGCTCGTACATCGCGTTGCGCACCCCAAACCGCTCCTTTTATCCCGAATGCTCGTTATAATGGCAGTATACACTTATTTCCGCGCGGCATGTAATAGTGGGTCTCGCGCTTTGGTTGATTTTGTGGAAACAATAAGATAGACTCGTTGAACGGCGGTATACGGCCATTCAGCAAATAATGAGCATATCCTGATATAAAAATGTCATTCATACATCATTAATTATCATTAAAAGCAAGGTTAGGAGCGTGGCTTCATTGAGCAAAGAGCAAGACTGGGCTAGCGAGCAGCAGAGAGTCGACGAGATTACATCCATCATCGAAGAGCGAATCGCCAAAATCGAGGAGGAAGTCGGCTTCGTGCGCAAAGACGTCGTCGAAATGCGGCGCGAGTTCTGGGATGAGGTCACGATGAACTTTATGGAAGAGGTTGACCTTGGGGAAACGTCCATCAGCATGCGGCAGCAATCCGAGGTATTGTTCGAGAGGGAGCATCGGCACAAAAATACGGCGGTAGAAATTAAGAAGCTTCGCAAGCTGCTGCAGTCGCCGTACTTCGGCCGAATCGACTTCGCCGAGCATGGAAGCGAGCCGGAGCGTATCTACTTGGGCATTGCGTCCCTGCTTGATAAGGACGACAACGAATTTCTCATCTACGATTGGCGTGCGCCAATCTCGAATCTATATTATGACAGCACACCCGGTCCTGCTTCCTATCGCAGCTTAAACAGCGAGATCGAAGGCGAGCTTTCGCTCAAGAGGCAATTCGGCATTCGCGACGGAAAAATCCGGTTCATGTTCGATACAGGCATAACGATCGGCGATGAATTGCTGCAAGCCGTTCTAAGCCGCAGCTCTGATGCGCAGATGAAGAGCATCGTCGGGACGATTCAGAAGGAGCAGAACCGCATTATTCGCGATGACCGCAGTCAGCTTCTCATCGTTCAAGGAGCCGCGGGCAGCGGCAAGACGTCGGCTGCCCTTCAGCGCGTTGCTTATTTGCTCTACAAATATCGTGGACAGATCAGCGCCGATCAAGTCGTTTTATTTTCGCCGAACCCGATGTTCAACAGTTATGTGTCCACCGTATTGCCGGAGCTCGGCGAGGAGAACATGGTACAGGCAACATTCCAGGAATACTTGGAGCGTCGGCTCGGCCACGAGTTCAAACTGGAGGATCCGTTCGAGCAGCTCGAATACGTGCTCTCGTCGGCATCCGAGCCTGGCTACGATGCCCGCATGGAAGGCATTCAATTCAAGTCTTCCGATCAATTCATGCAATTAATTACTTCCTATAAGGAATTGCTGCTGCAGGAAGGAATGATCTTCAAATCCATTCCGTTCCGCGGCAAAGCGGTCATTACCGCGAGTCAATTGAAAGGGAAGTTCTATAGCTACGACGCATCGATCACGCTGGCGAATCGTCTAGCTCTTCTGCGTGACTGGGTGCTCAAGGCTGTTGCCAAGCATGGCAAGGAGCAATATGGAGAGTTATGGGTCGAGGAACAAATCGAATTGCTCGATCAGGATCAGTATCAGCAGGCTTATGAACGGTATCTGGCCCTGACGGGCGGCGACGAGGATCCATCATCATCGGATAATGCGATGAGCGAGAGGGACATAATGGCCCGCATGGTCGTCAGCAGCAAGCTGAAGCCGCTTCGCAAGTGGGTTAAGGCGCTTCGCTTCGTCGATACGACCAGCCTCTACTGTGAGCTGTTCCGCAATAATTCGCTTGCGAGTCGCTTAGTTGGCGATGTGTCATTGCCGCCTCGCTGGCATGAATTAAGCAGCCAAACGATTAATCGCATTAAAGAGGGCGAGCTGGCTTATGAGGATTCCACGCCGTACTTGTACTTGCGCGAGCTGATGCTCGGCTTCCACTCGAACAACGGTATCCGGTACGTATTCATCGATGAAGCGCAAGATTACTCGCCGTTCCAGCTCGCCTTCCTGCGGCGGTTATTCCCGCGGGCGAAGATGACGGCGCTGGGCGACTTCAATCAAGCAATCTACGCCCACTCCTCCGCCTTGCAGGATGCAGGACCGCTTTATGCGCTGTACGGACCTGAGCAGACGGAGCTGATCTCGCTCACTCGCAGCTATCGCTCGACGCAGGAGATTGTTCAGTTCACGCGCGGCATGGTGCCGGGCGGCGAACATATTGTGCCATTCAACCGCAGCGGCGAGAAACCTGCCGTCACGCTCGTGAAGGAACGCTCGGTTCTGCACGAGGCACTGGCTGCCGATGTTCATAAGCTGATCGACCAAGGGTACGAATCCGTCGCGATCATATGCAAGACGGCGAAGGAAAGCGAGGCAGCCTTTAAGGTGCTTAAAGATTTGCTGCCTGTTGCGCCAAGGCTCATTAAGAAAACAACGCCGAACTTCGAGAAAGGCGTCCATATTATTCCCGCTTACTTGGCGAAGGGCGTGGAATTCGACGCCGTCCTTATTTATAACGGCTCTAAGAAGCAGTACTCCCGCGAGAGCGAACGCAAGCTGTTCTATACGGCATGCACGCGCGCGATGCACCTGCTCCACATCTACGCCATCGGCGAGCTGACGCCATTCGCCGCTTCGCAGCCGGACGACACTTACGTCCGAGTCGAGGTACGGGAAGAGGCTGCGACCGCCGCCAATCCAGGCTTGATATAACAGGCATGAGCAAGAAAGGCCCTTGGACCGCGATTCGCGCTCCAAGAGCCTTTTTTGTTGTCCGGTTTACTGGACTAGCTGATTATAGAGCATTCTTCCAACAAGCTAGCTATTATCATTGTCCATTAGAGTGGAAATCGTCCAGCCAAATACGAAATCCATTCAAACCGCTTACTTCGGGCTGTTTAGCTCATTTGGTTGGATGAAATCCATTCAAATCAGTCTGAGATCTATATGCAAAAATACCATTCACTGTGGTTTTATCGTACGGCTATCCTATATTCTACTCCACAAATACAAACGTACCGAAATGCTTTGATAAGTGGAAGTGGATCGCGCCTGTCGGCGACCATGCCCAGAAGTGGCGGTTGCCTTGCTTATCATCGTCGATCCGGTACATGTTACAGCGCCATTCCGCGCCAACGGCCGGCAAATAGTCGAAGTTCGACAACGGGATATACAGCTCGCATGCCCAAGCTCCATCATCCCCAGATACAACGGTTGTACGCAATCCGTCCGCATCCCACTGCTTGTTGACATCGATATTCCCATCACCGTCATTGCCGATCATCGCGTCATACACGACGTTGTTAGGACTGACGACAAATTCCCTGTACAGCAGGCCTTGGGTGGTATCATCGAGAAAGATTTCTACAACATCCTCTTGATACAGAGGCGCATCCCTCTCCGTCATCGTCGATACAACATGGTCGTCCTCGCAATCGAAACGAACCATGATCGCTTCCTGCGACCAGCACGCCTTAACCGTCGTGCGCAGTCTCGCTTGTTCCCCATCCACCACTTGCACAAGGGAAACGGCCTCCAGCTCGGTCCATTGCACCGATTCAATCGTTCCCTCTACCTTCTTGCAGTTATATCGCATCGTCCTGCTCCCTTCGGCGGTATCGTCATATTATGCCTAATTATACCATCGTTCAGGTTGCCTTTTTCGTAAAAATTCGCTTATTTCATAGTGTCAGAATACGAACGGAGAAATACGCGGTCAGGTCAAAAAAGTGTAGTGTTTCGCTATACAAACTTGAACAACAAAAAGACGAGCCCAGCGGCCAATGTCATTAAGATAACCTCTAAGACAAGATCAGGAATATGAATGTAATCCGAAACGGCATGGGGAACCTCCTTTGCCGTTTGTTTTTTTGTA